>JAPKMV010000238.1 GCA_026645635.1 Caldilineaceae bacterium | reverse complement strand
ACAGGGGGCGCTTTGTCAACCGGTTGCGCGATTTTTGTTGCGGGGCAAATGCGCGATAATGAACGTCCATCATCACCGAGGGCGAAAAGCGTGGACCAGTCCATCCTGCGGCGCGTTGCCGTGCATGATCATTATCAGCTTGAGATGAAGCTCGGCTATCCGCTTGTCGGCGGTCGCAAGACGCGCTACCGGATCGACACCTATATCTTTGCGCCGCAATCCCTGGGCATCAACGCCGTGACCTACGGGCGCAGCGATTTTTACCGGGACATTCAACACTATGTGCGCATGAAGACGCCGCAGTTGACGCTGCGCCAACTGCTCGACGAGGCGAACTCGCCGCTGTGTGACAGTGAGAAGGTGTTGGCGACCCATCCGGCCGGCCTGAGCAGCGCGCTGGAGCAGCGGCTGCGGGACAGCTTCCGCTTTCTGCGCGCCATTCTCAAGAGCGCACTCCAGGAAGCCGCATCCCCGATGAATCGGCCCGCACCGCCCAACCCGGCCGCACGCGCAACGATCTACCTGGGGGTGGCGAACGCACTGCTGGACGATGCAGGCGCGATCATCGACCGCTATCGCTTCCTCGGCATCGCGCTGAACCGGGCGCACGCCGGGCCGACGCTGCAGCGCACCTATCGGCTGACCGATGAGTCGATGAGTCTGCTCGTGGAAGAAGCGCTGCTGAAACACCACGAACAGGCGAGTTTGTGGCTGCCGTCCGAGCTGCGCGACCTCTGGCGGGAACGCCTCGCCACCAAGATCCGCAGCGAAATTGCGCACCGCCAGGAACAGCGCTATCCGTCAGTGCTGACCAAACAGTCGCAAGATGACTACCTGCTGCGCGTCTCTGCGCTCAAGAAGTTCACCTCCAGTGTCCTCTGGCTGCCCACCAACGTGCGCCGCGAGGGTACGACCTGGGAGCAGGTGCTCTTTTCGATTGCCGCGGGCGTGTCGATGGTCTTCGCCACCGTGGTCGCCTTTTTCGCCCAGTCGATCTATGGCCAGTTTACGCTGCCGGTCTTTGTGGCGCTGGTGGTTGCCTATATGTTCAAGGATCGCATCAAGGAGCAGGGGCGCGCCATGTCGGCCAGTTTTCTCAGCCGCCGCCTCTACGACTACCGCACGGTGATCCAGACCCAAGATGAACAGCGCACGCTGGGCTATGTGCGGGAAAAGATGACCTATGTCGATCTGCGCCAGGTGCCTGAAGCGGTGAGAGCCGTGCGCGACGCGGGGGGCGACGGCCTGCTCGACCTGCCCAGCCAACAGGAAACGGTGATTCTCTACACCAAAGATGTCATGCTCAACGGCGCCGCATTCCGTTACATCCGCGAACACGACTTGGGCGGCAACGCCATCAACGATATCATGCGCTATGACATCCGCCCGTTCCTGCGCAAGATGGACGATCCGCGCCAGGAGAAGTTGATGTTGGACGGCGAACGCGTGGTGCGGGTGCGCTGTCACCGCACCTATCACCTCAACCTGGTCTCCGTGTTTCGCAATGCCGACCAGGACGCGCCCACCAGCGAACGCACGCTGCTGGTGCTCGACCGCAAGGGCATCGTGCGCATTGCGCAGTTTGATGAAGAGGGGCGCGTTCTGGACAGCGCCGTGCAGGCGGACAACCTCGTGGAGCCGACCGAGGCGGAGTATGCGCCGTAGGCAATTGACAATTGTCAATTGTCAATTGTCAATTGTAGGGGCGCGACATACTGTGCCCTTTGGGAGTATTGAGAAGTCACCACTCAGAAGCGAGAAAACGAGCGAATCACATGACTGAATCTGCTACAACATCATTCCTGGCTGCTGCCCGCGCCGCGCAACTGGCGCGGCTGGTCGAGTGGCTGCGCATCCCCAGCATCAGCGCGCTGCCCGCGCACAAGCAGGACGTGCGCGCCGCGGCCGCATGGCTCGCCGCCGAACTGACGCGCATCGGCCTGGAGCATGTCGAGGTCATCGACAGCCCCATCCACCCGCTGGTCTACGCCGATTGGCTCCACGCCGGGCCGGATCGCCCGACGGTGCTGATCTACGGCCATTTCGACGTGCAGCCGGTGGACCCGCCGGAGAAGTGGACCACGCCGCCGTTTGAGCCAACCGTGCGCGGGGATGATCTCTTCGCCCGCGGCGCGGCCGATGACAAGGGGCAGACCTACGTGCATGTAGCTGCGCTGGAGGCGCTGCTGGCGACGACGGGCAAGCTGCCGGTGAACGTGAAGTTTATCGCCGAGGGCGAGGAGGAATTCGGCGGCGCGACCATCAACGCCTACGTGCCGGCCCATCCCGACAAACTGGCCGCGGATGTGTGCGTCATCTCCGACACGCACATGCTCTCGCCCACGCAGCCGTCGATCCTTTATGGGCTGCGCGGCATGTGGTCGGGCGAAGTGACTGTCACCGGCGCCGCGCACGACCTCCACAGCGGCTCCTTCGGCGGCGCCATCCACAACGCCAACCAGGCGCTGGCCGAGCTGCTGGCCGCGCTGCACAACCCGGACGGCAGCGTGGCCGTGCCTGGCTTCTACGACGACGTGCGGCCGCTTGCTGCGGCGGAACGC
This sequence comes from Caldilineaceae bacterium, assembly GCA_026645635.1. Taxonomy (GTDB): domain Bacteria; phylum Chloroflexota; class Anaerolineae; order Caldilineales; family Caldilineaceae; genus Fredericiella. The sequence goes on along the minus strand of JAPKMV010000238.1, from coordinate 3,427 downwards.
GCGGCGCTGGCGCAGGTGCCCTACGGCGAGGCCGAGTTGCTCCACGAGAGCGGCGCGCCCGCGGCGTGGGGCGAAGCCGGCTACACCATCGTCGAGCGCATCGGCGCGCGGCCGACGCTGGAGATCAACGGCATGTGGGGCGGCTTCACCGGCGAGGGCTTCAAGACGGTGATCCCAGGCGAGGCGCGCGCCAAGCTGAGCTGCCGGCTCGTGCCCGACCAGAACCCGGCGCGCATCGGCGCGGCCATCGCCGCCTATCTCCAGGCCATCGCGCCGCCGACGGTGCGCGTTGCGCTGCGCGAGTATCACAGCGGGCCGGCCTTCTTGTCGCCCATCGACGATCCGGCGATGCAGGCCGCGGCGCGCGCCTATGCCCGGGTCTTCGGCGCGAAGCCGGTCTTCACGCGGGAGGGCGGCTCCATCCCGGTGGCCGCGGTGATTCAGCAGACGCTGGGCATCCCCATCATCTTCATGGGCTTTGGGCTGGGCGACGACAATCTCCACGCGCCCAATGAGAAGTTTCATCTGCCCAATTTCTACCGGGGGATCGAGACGGTGATCGCGTTTTTCGACGAGCTGCGGTAGGTGGGGCGAGGGGCGAATTGCGAGGGGCGAGTATGAATGGGATGGCGGAGGTGGTTAATGGACGAACTGGTGCGTTGCGCGTGGGCTGGGGATGACCCGCTTTATCGGCGTTATCACGATGAGGAATGGGGAACGCCGGTGCACGATGACCGGCGCCACTTCGAGATGATCTGTCTGGAGGGGGCGCAGGCAGGGTTGAGCTGGATCACGATCCTGCGCAAGCGGGAGAATTACCGGGCTGCGTTCGACGACTTCGACCCGGTCAAGGTGGCGGGCTACGACGAGGCGAAGGTGGCGGAACTCCTCGCCAATCCAGGCATCGTGCGCAACCGTCTCAAGGTGCGCGCTTTCATCCAGAACGCGCAGGCGTTTCTGCGCGTCCAGGCGGAGTTCGGGAGTTTCGATGCGTACATCTGGCGTTTTGTGGGCGGCGCTCCCGTCGTCAACCACTTTCAGAGCCTGGCCGAGCTGCCGGCGCAGACGCCCCAGGCCGAAGCCATGAGCAAGGATTTGAAAAAGCGCGGCTTCACTTTCGTCGGGCCGACGATCTGCTATGCGTATATACAGGCGTGCGGGATGGTGAACGACCACGTCGTGACCTGTTTTCGCAGGAAAGGGCTGCCGTCGTCATGAGCACCGTCACACTCCCCGCGCCTGCGTCCGCGCCGATCGACCGTGTCGTGGCCGATCTCCCGATTCTCCGTGCAGTCATGCCCTCGCCCGTGCCACCTGATGCGACGCTCGACGACCCGCGCCTCTACTTCAACAAGGAGCTGGGGTGGGTGGATTTCAACTGGCGCGTGCTGGCGTTGGCGATGGATGAACGCACGCCGCTTTTGGAGCGGGTCAAATTTGCCGCCATCACAGCCAGCAACCTGGACGAGTTTGTGCAGAAGCGCGTGGGCGGCCTCAAGCGCCAGGAAGCTGCGGGCGTGCGCCAACTTTCCGACGATGGCCGCACCCCGGCCGAACAGTTGCGCCTGCTCCTCCACGCCATCGCCCAGATGCATCAACGCATGACCGCCGTCTGGGAGGAGGAGCTGCGGCCGCGGCTGGCAAGCATGGCGGGCATCGTCATCCATGCGTATGCCAGCCTGGACGAGGCGCAGCGAACGCAGCTTGCCGGCCGCTTCCGCAGCGAGATCTACCAGGTGTTGACGCCGTTGGCGGTCGACCCCGGCCATCCTTTCCCCTTCATCTCGAATTTGAGCCTGTCGCTGGCGGTGCTGCTGCGCCATCGCAAACAGGGCACGACCCACTTTGCCCGCATCAAGCTGCCAAAGCCGCGCTGGCTGGAGGTGAGCGGCGGCGACGGTCTGCTGCACTTTGCGCCGATGGAGGCGGTGGTGGCTGCGCATGTGGACGCGCTCTTCCCCGGCATGGAGGTGCTCAGCGTTCACCCCTTCCGCGTGACGCGCAACGCCGATGTGCTGCGCGACGAAGAGGAGGCGGAAGACCTGCTGGAGATGATCTCCGCCGAGGTGCGCGAGCGCCGCTTTGCCCCGGTCGTGCGGCTGGAGGTGGACAAGGCGATGCCGGCGACCGACCGTGACCTGTTGCTGCGCGAACTTCTGCTCCAACCCGAAGACATCTGTGAAGTGGATGGGCTGCTCGACTTGACCGGCCTCTTTCGCTTTGCCGGCATCCATCAGCCGGCGCTCAAGGATCCGCCGTGGTCGCCGGTGACGCCGCCCCGGTTGCAGCGAGAGGCCGAAAGCAAAGAGGCGCGCGACATCTTCGCCGTCATCCGTCGCGGCGATCTGCTCGTTCACCATCCCTACGACTCGTTTGCCGCCAGCGTGGAACATCTGCTGCGGGCTGCCGCGGAAGACCCCCACGTGCTGGCGATCAAGCAGACGCTCTACCGCACGTCGGATGATTCGCCCATCGTCAAGGCGCTGATCCACGCTGCGGAGGAGGGCAAGCAGGTGGCCGTGCTGGTGGAGGTGACGGCTCGCTTCGATGAGGCCAACAACATCGAGTGGGCGCAGATCCTGGAGAACGCGGGCGTGCATGTGACCTACGGCGTGATGGGGCTGAAGACCCACACCAAAGCGACGCTCATCGTGCGCTCTGACCCCGATTGTATCCGCACCTATTGCCACATTGGCACCGGCAACTACAATTCCAAGACCGCGCTGCTCTACACCGATCTGGGGCTGCTCACCTGTCGCCCGGAGTTGGGGCGCGACCTGGTGAACCTTTTCCATTTTCTCACCGGCTATGCGCCCGACCAGCGCTACGAGGAGGTGCTGGTGGCGCCGGAGCAGATGCGCACCCGTTTCGAGGCGCTGATCGACGGCGAGATCGCCAACCAGCAGGCAACGGGCAATGGGCGCATCGTAGTGAAAATGAACGGGTTGGACGACCTGCGCATGGCGCGCAAACTGTATGCGGCATCCCAGGCCGGCGTAGCCATCGACCTGATCATCCGCGGCCACTGTACGCTGCGTCCGGGGCTGCCCGGCTTCAGCGACAATATCCGCGTGATCAGCATCCTGGGCCGCTACCTGGAGCATGACCGCATCTTCTATTTTCACAACAACGGTCAGCCGCGCATCTTCATCGGCAGCGCGGATTGGCGGACGCGCAACCTCACCCGGCGCGTCGAACTGGCCACGCCGGTGGTGGAGCCGGCTTTGCAGCAGCAGTTGGTCGACATGCTCCAGGCGGCGCTGAACGACAACCGTCTTGCCTGGGATCTGGACGGCGACGGCTACTACCGGCTGCGTTCCCCGGCCCCGGGTGAACCCGTGCGCGACTTCCAGGCGACGATGATGCAGTGGGCAAAGATGCGGGCGGGAGGATGATCTCTAATCTCCAATCTCCAATCTCAAACGTG
>JAPKMV010000237.1 GCA_026645635.1 Caldilineaceae bacterium | reverse complement strand
AAGATTATCGACAAAGAAGCGATGCTGGCCGTGCTCGGTGAGTGATGAAGTGAGGGGGGTGAGGGGGTGAGAGGGTGCATTTTCACCCTCTCACCCCCTCACCCCCCTCACCCTCCCCTCTCCTCCACGATCTGCTCCACGACGCGGCGCAGCACATCCGCCGGCTGCGCGCCGGAGACCAGGTAGCGGTTGTCAAAGACCAGCGCCGGCACCCCGTTGAGACCGTACTGCCGCGCCAGCTCGATATCCTGCTGCACGGCGGCGTCGAAGGTTGGGTCATCCAGCGCCGCAAGAAACGGCGCGCGTTCCAGCCCGGCCGCTTCGGCAAGCTCCGCCAGCACGGCGCGGTCGCTGATGTCGCGTGCCTGCTGCCAGTAGGCGCGCATGACGCGGTCGTGATAGTCTGGGCCGGCGTCGTGCGCTTCGGCGAACTTCGCCCCTACCAGCGCCGGGCGGCTGTCGATGCCCCACGGCCCCTGGTTCAGTTCCCGGTTGTAACGTTCCCGCGCAATCTGCAGCAACTGCGGGCGAAACGCCTCGATGCGCGCGCGGTATTCCGGCGGGATGGGCGGCCCACCCGCAGGCCGCAACTCAAACGAGCGCCAGTGGATGTCAAGGGGCGGCGCGCTCGCTGTCGTGGTGAGTTGCTCCAAACTGGAGGCAACAAGAAAGCACCACGGTCAAACGTAGTCGGACCAGACGTCGACGCGGATTGGTTCTGGCATGTCGGTGCTCCGTGGCATTACGCGGCTGCTGTCAGCGCCCAAAGCTGGCGCGTCAACTGGGCGTGGCCGATGTGTTGGCTCATGTGCTCGATGGCGTGCTGGATGTCGAAGCGCGCAGTGAAGACCAGTTCCGGTCGCTTCGCATGGGGTCGGCTGGCTTCGAGGTCTGCCGGCGTCAGGCTGTCCAGCATCTGCTGCACATAGGCGAGCGCAGCGTGGGCACGGGCAAGCATATTGGCCGGGTCCTGGTTGGCAGCGGTGAACTCGTCTTTGCCCTGGTCGCCCTGCACCTCACTCCACTCGATGCGCCCCATGGTCCACTCTGCGCGCTTGAGCAGATAGACGGTGGAGGAAACGGCGTGGGCGATCAGCCAGCCCAGACTGCCGGCGTCACCCTGCCACGGGCTGCGCTCGAAGGGTTTCCAGGTCATCGCCGCGGCCGGCAGGTCGGCGAGCAACTGGTCGACTTCGGCAAACTTGTCGCGGAAGAGACGGCGATACGTGCCGACTTCAGAAGTGTCAGTCATGATGCACCTTGTCGATGATAGAAAAGCGCGCGCCGGAAAAAAACAAAACGGCGCAGCAGCCAGCAAGCATCGATGCCGCTGGTCGCCGCGCCGCTTGTTCGCCGGATGGCGCAGACGTTACTTGACCGTGACCTGGGCGCCTTCGGCCTCGAGCTTGGCCTTGGCATCCTGGGCTGCTTCCTTGCTCACGCCGCTCAGAATCACAGAGCCGGCGGTCTCGACCACATCCTTGGCCTCCTTCAGGCCCAGGTTGGTCAGCGCGCGCACGACCTTGATGACGTTGATCTTCTTCTCGCCGGCGCCGGTGAGAACGACGTCGAACTCGGTCTGTTCCTCGACCGGTGCGGCCTCAGCGGCAGCGCTCGGCATGGCAGCGGCCATCGCCACCGGTGCGGCCGCGCTCACGCCCCACGCCTCTTCGAGCATCTTCACCAACTGCGAGGCTTCCAGCAGCGTAAGCTGGTCCAATTGTTCCTTGAGTGCTTTCAAGTCAGCCATTTTTATAATCCTCCTATGGACATCAATTCCAAATTCAAACAGGTAAAAATCAATAACGGTAGCGGGCGAGCCAGGATTGGACGCCCCTTGCCGGCGCTAGGCCGCTTCCTTCTGGTCGTCCGCGTGTGCGTTGATCACACGCGCCAGGCTTGCGCTGGGCGCATTGATCATCTGCGCCAGCGTGCGCGCCGGTGCATTGATCGCGCCGAGCAGCATGGCACGCGTCTGCTCCTTGGTCGGCAGGTCAGACAATGCTTCCGCGCCCTTGGCGTCGATCACGGAATTCTCCAAGATCGCGCCGGTGACTTCGAGCACCTTGGCGGCCTTGATCCAGGCATTCAGCGCCGTAACGCTCTTTGCCACATCTTCGCCGATAAACGCCACGCCATTGGCGTTCTTGAGCAGCGCTTCCGGCGCCACGCGGCCGGATTCTTTCAGCGCCAACTCCAACAGACGATTCTTCACGACGACGTAGGTGGTGTTCGTCTCGCTCAGTTTCGAGCGCAGCGACCGCACCTGCGCCACATTCGTGCCCTGGTAGTTGGTGAAGACCAGAGCCGTCGAGTTCTTGATCAGCTCTTTATAGCGAGCGACCAGTTCTTCTTTCTTCTGTCGAGTGATAGCCAAGCGACATCCCTCCTTTCGTAGAATAAAAAAAATGCTCTTCTGCGATGCAGAAGAGCATGAATGCACAAAGAATGAGCAGCCCGCGTAAACGCCGGCCGGCGTCAATCATTTACACTCCGCCTCGGCAGGCTGTTGGCGAACCAACATTTACGCTCGCACCTGCTGTCTTCAGCATCGACGACAGGTTTCCCTGTCGATTTTCGACTCATGATTATGCCTGAAGCTAGCCGGATGGACAAATCTTCAGGGTGTTGCAGAGGCAAAATCTCTAATCTCTCAATCTCTGTCAGAGATTAAGAGATTGAGAGATTAGAGATTGATTCAACCGGTAATGGCGTCCGCTTTGAGGGAGCTGGCCGCGTTGATGTCCGTTCGGATCCCAGGCCCCATCGTGCTGGCCAAGGTGACGCGCTGGATGTAGATGCCCTTGAAGGTAGCCGGGCGTGCGCCGACAATCGCTTCCATCAGCGTGGCGAAGTTGACCAGCAGCTTTTCCTGGCTGAAGCTCGTCTTGCCCACGGGCACATGAATGTTCGAGGTCTTGTCGACGCGGAATTCGACGCGACCGAGGCGCGACTCACGGATCACCCGCGGCAGGTCTTCCGCCGGGACGATGGTGCCGGTCTTCGGGCTGGGCATCAGACCGCGCGGGCCGAGCACCTTACCGAGCTTACCGACGACGCGCATCATGTCCGGCGTCGCCAACACCACATCGAAGTCGGTCCACCCCTTCACAATCTGGTCGGCCAGATCGTCGGCGCCCACAAAATCGGCGCCTGCTTCCCGGGCCAGCGTCTGGCCTTCCGGGCTGGCGAAGACCAGGATGCGCACCGTGCGACCGGTGCCATTGGGCAGCGTCACCACGCCGCGCACCTGCTGGTCGGCATGGCGCGGGTCGACGCCCATGCGCAGGTGAACCTCGACGGTCTCATCGAACTTGGCGCTGGCAAGCTCTTTCACCAGGCCGATGGCCTGCTCTGGCTGGTAATTCTGGGTGCGGTCGACCTTGGCCAGGGCGGCTGCATATCGTTTGCTGTGCTTTCCCATGATAGTTTCCTCCGTGGTTATAGCGGGCGGTCAGCCGCCCTCCCACAACTGTGCAGTTCCAAACGGATCCGGCTGCCGTCAGTCGGCAATAGTGACGCCCATGCTGCGGGCGGTGCCTTCGATCATGCGCATGGCGCTCTCCAGGCTAACGCCTTCGAGGTCCTTGAGCTTGACTTCGGCGATCTCACGCACCTGCGCCTGGGTGAGTTTGCCCACCTTGGTGCGGTTCGGCTCAGCGCTGCCGCGCGGCAGGCCGGCCGCTTTCTTGATCAGATCACCGGCCGGCGGCGTCTTGGTGATGAAGGTGAACGAGCCATCGGTGAAGATCGTGATCTCCACGGGGATGACCTGCCCGATGGAGGCGCCGGTGCGGGCGTTGTATTCCTTCACAAAGCCCATGATATTGACGCCCTGCGGACCGAGTGCGGTGCCGACGGGGGGCGCCGGGGTGGCCTTGCCCGCAGGCAACTGCAACTTAACGATAGCCTTGAGTTTCTTTGCCATTTTCTCACTCCTTCTGAACCTGGTGATCGCCTCTACTCGACTGGCAATCGAGTGTCAGCTCCCAGGTGCAGCGAAAACAAAAGATTGAACGAAAATCTATGCGTCGCGCTCCAACTGCACGAAATCCACCTCGACCGGCGTCTCGCGGTTGAAGAAGCTCACCATCACCCGGGCTTTGCCCTTGTCGGGATAAATCTCGTCGACAAGACCCGTAAACTCGGCGAAAGGGCCGCCCAGGATGCGCACATGCTCGCCACGCTGGAAGCTGACCTTGATGCGCGGTTCATCCGATTCGATGCGCCGCATAATCTTGTCGATCTCATCCACCCGCAGCGGCGTAGGCTTGTTGCCCATGCCGACAAACCCCGTCACGCCGGGGCTGTTGCGCACCACATACCAGCTATCCTCATCCATGATCATGTTGACCAGGATGTAGCCGGGAAAAACGCGGCGTTCGACCTCGCGGCGCACGCCGTTGCGAATCTCAATTTCGGTTTCGGTCGGTACCACAACCTCAAGGATGCGGTCCGTCATCCCCATGGACTCGGCCCTGTGCTCGATATTTTTCTTGACTTTGTGCTCCATGCCCGAGTAGCTGTGCACGACAAACCACTCCGGCTTTAGTTCGCCGCCATCCGCCTCAGCATCAAGCTGCGCGTTGATTTCGGCGTCGAGCGCCGCTAATTCGGCCTCCAGCAGTTCGCTGCTCGACTTGGCCGCGGCGACAGCCTTTTCTTCTTCGCTCTTGGCTGCGGCCTTGCCACTCTTCGATTTTTGCGCCACGTAGATCGCCTCCTCTTCCACCAGTCCTGTCGTCTCACGGGTGCGCAAACGCACCCGGCTGCATCGGCCGCCGCCTGCCAGGCAGCAAAGTCACCGGACGACGCGCCGCCGTTCGGCTAGAGCGAGCGAATCAGGAAACCGATCCCAAATGCGAACAACGAGTCGATCGTAAACAGCACAATCGTCGAGATCACCGTTATCACCAGCACGATGCCGGACAGCCGCAGACCTTCCTCGCGGGTCGGCCAGGTGACTTTGGCAATTTCGGCGCGCGTGTCGCGGAAATAGCGAACCAGCCGGTTCTCTTCTTTTGGTGTTGCGCTGGCTTTTGTCATGCAAACTCCCCCAACGAAATCGTCTCATTCGGAAAACGACCACCGGGCATTGCGCACCGGTGGTCTGGACAAGGCAGGCGAGGCAGGACTTGAACCCGCAACCTGCGGTTTTGGAGACCGCCGCTCTGCCAGTTGAGCTACTCGCCTAAGAAACTCGGAATGCGGAATGCCGAGCGGGGAACCGGTTAATTCCCCATTCGGCATTCCGCGTTCATCATTACGCAATAATGCTGGTGATGACGCCAGCGCCGACGGTGCGGCCACCCTCGCGGATGGCGAAGCGGCTGCCCGCTTCCAACGCCACCGGGGAGATCAACTCCACCACCATGTTGACGTTGTCGCCCGGCATCACCATTTCCATGCCGGCCGGCAGGTCGATGGCGCCGGTGATGTCCATCGTGCGGATGTAGAACTGCGGGCGGTAGCCCTGGAAGAACGGCGTGTGACGACCGCCCTCTTCCTTCTTCAGCACGTACACCTCGGCGTTGAACTTCGTGTGCGGCGTGATGCTGCCCGGCTTGGCCAGCACCTGCCCGCGCTCGATGTCGTCGCGCTGGATGCCGCGCAGCAGACAGCCCACGTTGTCGCCCGCAATGCCCTGGTCGAGCAGCTTGCGGAACATCTCCACGCCCGTGACCACCGTCTTGCGCGTCGGCGCCAGACCCACGATCTCCACTTCTTCCATCGGCTTGACCATGCCGCGCTCGATGCGACCCGTCACCACCGTCCCGCGCCCCTTGATGCTGAACACATCTTCGATCGGCATCAGGAACGGCTTGTCCGTCTCGCGCACCGGCGCCGGGATGTACTCGTCCACCGCACGCATCAGGTTCCAGATGCACTCGTACTCCGGCGCCGCCGGGTCCTTGCTCGTGCACTCCAACACCTTCAGCGCACTGCCGCGGATGAAGGGAATGTCGTCGCCAGGGAACTTGTAGCTGCTCAGCAACTCGCGCATTTCC
>JAPKMV010000236.1 GCA_026645635.1 Caldilineaceae bacterium | reverse complement strand
AGTTGAAATTCCCAGGCCGCCTGATAGGCGCGCGGCCCCATCCACCGGCGCAGCCATGCGTCGGCCTGGATTTCGTCGAACTTGCGCCACGGCTGCCCCGGATAGTAGCGCAGATAGCCGATCACCATGCCCATGCGCACCCGGTCGAGGAACGGGATCAGCGGGAAACGCAGGACGCGGCTCACGCTGTCGAGGGGGATGTTCTGCCCCTGGTGATGGATGGCGGTGGTGGGTTGGTAGGTCTTGAGCGCATGGCTGAAGCCGATCTCTTGCAGGAGTTCGAGCATCGCCTTGTCGGACAAGAAAAGGTGATGATAGTAGTGTTCGAGCGGCCAATCCCAGGAGGAGCGCCCCTTGAAGCCGGCGGCCAGCCCACCGAGATAGGGTGCGCCCTCGAAAACAGTCACCGCGCAGCGCGCAGCGGCGTCGGGGCGGGTCAGGTCGTAGGCGGCGGTGAGACCGGTTACGCCGCCGCCTATGATGGCAACGCGGCGGGCAGTTTGTGCGGATGCGGATGTCATGCCGGTGCGGTTCCAGGCTGCATCAGACCGGCTCGCCGAGCAGGCTCTCGCCCGACTTGTGGCCCTGCTGCAGATGCGTGCTCAGTTCCTGCTTGGCCCGGTTGTAGAGCGCCAGCATGTCCTGGTCGCTCCCTTTGTAGGACTGCACCGTTTGCGTGGCGCAGAGGAAGCAGCCGCGCAGGAACTTGTAGTTGTTGCTGTTGCATTTCAAGCAGCCGTCCAATTCGATCATCATCAGCACGAAGGCGAGGCTGTCCGGGTGCGTCTCCGGCAGGGCGGCGACGCGCTCGACCAGGGCGCGCCACTCTTCCCCGCGCAGGTCGCGCAGGCTGGGGATCAGGTGGGCGGGAAAGAGCAGTTCCGCCTTAGTGTGGACTCCGTATTCGCTGATGTCGGACATAAAAAGTGCTCCTGTTGGCGAGGGGCGAGGGGCGAGGGGCGTCACACCCTCGCAATCACCCTGGTGGTTGCCCCAATCATCGACCGATCGACTATCGAAAACGCATGATAACATGCCTGTCAAGCCGGGCAGGTCATGTTGGTAATTGCACCTGTAGGGAAAGGGTTGCGGAGGTGCAACTCGCCCCTCGCAACTCGCCCCTCGCCTCACTCACGCCAGTGTGAAGCTCTCATCCACGGCGAGGACGGTGCAGTCGATGCCGCTCTCGCGTTGGAGCCGTTTGGCGAAGGCGGCGGCGTCCACCACGATGTAGGGGAAGGTGTTGTAGTGGGTGGGCAGCACATGCTTGGCTTTGACCCACTGCGCCGCCAGAATGGCATCCTCCGGCCCCATGGTGAAGTTGTCGCCGATGGGCAGCACCGCCAGGTCTACGCCGCCCACCTCGCCGATCAGCTTCATGTCATAGGTGAGCGCGGTGTCGCCGGCAAAGTAGACATCGTGGCCGTCGTTGAACTGGATCAGAAAACCGCCGGGATTGCCGCCGTAGGAGCCGTCGGGGAGCATGCTGCTGTGAATGGCGTTGGTCATCTTGACGCGGCCAAAGGGGAACGAGAAGGCGCCGCCGTGGTTCATGGGGTGTGCGTGTTCGACGCCGTGATTGCCCAGCCAGGTGTAGATCTCAAAATTGGCGATCACCAGTGCGCCGGTGCGTTTGGCCAGCGCCACCAGGTCGCTCACGTGGTCGCCGTGGCCGTGGGTCACCAGGATGAAGTCCGCGCCCAGGTCGTCGACGGTGACCTGCGCGCTGGGGTTGTTGGGCTTCAGGAATGGATCGACAACGATCTTGGCGCCGTCGGCGTCGATGCTCCACGCAGCGTGGCCGTGCCAGGTCAATTTGACGGTCATGGTTTTCTCCTTCCAAAGAACAAGCCAGACTTACCGGCGGCAAGTCTGGCTGTGCAACGCTAAAGTCAGGCAACCTATTTCCCGCACGGGGCGGATGCAGGCTAACATCCGCTTACCGCGTGCGGGGGACTCAGGCGCCGCTCTCTTTGCGCGCCTTAGCCTTTTCCGCCGCCTGCCGCTTCATCTCTTCCAACCGCGCCTTTTTGGCGTCGGCTTCGCTGACGGCCGGGGCGGCCATTGCTTCTGCGGCTGCTTCGGCGACAGCGGCGGATTCGCCGCCTTCCTCGCCGCTCTTGCGGGCGGCAGCTTTGGCCGCGGCCGCCGCCTTCATGGCCGCCAGCTCTTCGGCGGAACGCTTGGGCTTGGCGCCGCCCTCTGCTGCGGCCGGCGCCGCCTCACCTGCGGCCTTGGCCCGGGCCTTTTCCTCCGCCGCGCGCTTCTTCTCCTCGTTGCGGATGCGCTCGGCCTCGGCTTCTTCCTTGCGCTTCTGCTGCTCGGCCGCAAACTGGGTGGGCCACAGCGCCGCGTAGTATTCCAGCGGCACCGTCAGTTCTTCTTTGCTGTAGACGAGCTGGGGATAGCGGTCATAGACGGCCAATTCGTAGTCATGGTTCATCTTGATCGCATCGAAGGGGCAGAATTCGGTGCAGAAACTGCAGCTCATGCAGACCGCCACATCGATGTAGAACTCCGCCGGGCGAGTCACAGGCTTGCCGTTCTCGTCCTTGTCGCGCACGATCCAGATGCATTGAGGTGGGCAGACCTTGGCGCAGATGCCGCACGCGGTGCAGCGATCTTCGTTCGCTTCCGTGTCCCAGATCAGCATGGGAATATAGCGGAATCGTTCGGGCAGCAGGCGGCGCTCCTCTGGATACTGGATCGTGAGCAAACCTTCCTGGGTGATCGGCTGCTCGATGATGCGCCGGTTCTTGTCGAGCTGGATGCTGTCCTGATAGCGGCTGGGCACCTTCTGCCGATCATCGGTGAAGGTGTCGGTAAAATGTTTGAGCGTGATGCCCAAGCCCTTGAGAAGTCCGGTTCCGAACATGCAGATTCTCCGATCAATGCTCATTGTTAATGGTCAATTGTTAATGGTCAATTGTCAACGGAGCTGCCCGCCACAATTAACAATTAGCAATTGACAATTCACAATTGACAATTACTACCGATCCACTTCGCCCAGCACGATGTCGATTGCGCCGAGGATGACCACGGCGTCCGCCACTTTGTAACCCACAGACATCGGTCCTAGTGCGTTCAGGTTGATATAGCTGGGGCTGCGCACGTGGTAGCGATAGGCGTTGGCCTTGTTGTCGCTGACCACGTAGTAGCCGAGTTCACCTTTGGGCGCCTCGATGCGGGCATAGGCCTCGCCTTCCTTCGGGCGGAAATTGTAGCCGCCCTTGCCGCCCATGATCGTGCCGAAGCCCTGGTTGAGCGTGGCCGACGCATAGGCGTTGACTTCGCCCGGCGGAATGTCGCGCAGCGCCTGCTTCAGAATCTTGATGCTCTCGCGCGCTTCCAGCAGGCGGATGTAGTAGCGGGCGTAGATGTCGCTCTCCGGCAGCGTCGGGATGTCGAAGTCGAAGCGGTCGTAGATGCAGTAGGGTTCGGCCTTGCGAATGTCGTAGGCCAGCCCCGCCGCACGGATCATCGGGCCGCTGACGCTCAGGGCGATCAGGTCCTGCGCCGACAAGTAGCCGACGCCGCGCCCGCGCGCCTTGACGATTTCGTTGCCGCTCAGCAGGTCGTCCAACTGATCGAGCGCGCGGGGCAGGCGGTCGTGCACCAGATACTTGGCGCGTTCCTCCCAGCCCGGCGTCAAGTCGCGCACCACGCCGCCGAAGCGCATGTAGTTACACATCAGCCGTGCGCCGCTAATCTCCTCGAAGAGGTCAAGGATCATCTCGCGTTCTTCGATGGCGTAGAGCGCCGGCGTCTGCAGCGCGCCCAGGTCGTTGAGGATAAAGCCGATCGACCAGGTGTGGTTGATGACGCGGGTGAGTTCCGCCATGATCACCCGGATGTATTGCGCCCGCTCCGGCACTTCGATGCCCAACAGCTTCTCCACCGCCAGGGCGTACCCCAGGTTGTTGCTCATGGAGTTGATGTAGTCGAGGCGGTCGGTGAAGGGCATGTTCATCAGCCAGGCGTTGCGCTCGCCGATCTTCTCGTGGTTGCGGTGGAGATAGCCCATTTCCGGCTCCAACGCCAGGATCGTCTCGCCTTCGATGCGGGTCAACATGCGGAAGACGCCGTGGGTGCTGGGATGATGCGGCCCCAGGTTGACGACGATGCTCTGCGTGTCGAGTTCGCCGTAGGCGTGGTGGTCGCTGGGCGCCTGGCTTACCGGCACATAGGTGACCGGCTCGCTCCAGGAATCCGGGTCCCAGTTCTGCGGGTAAGTGTTGTTGTCGCCCCAGGGCAGTTTGTCCTCATGCCACTTGTAGCCGCCTTCCGGGTGGCGGCTCTTGAAGGGCTTGGCTTCTTCCTCGAAATAGGCCTCTTTCCAATCCTTGCGCAGCGGGTGGCCGTGGAAACCTTCCCACGTCAGCACGCGGCGCAGGTTGGGATGACCCTCGAACTTGACGCCGTAGAGGTCCCACACCTCGCGTTCCTGCAAATTGGCGCCTGGGTAGACGCTGGTGGCGGAGGGCACGGTCTCGCTCTCGGGCACGCGCACATGGAGACGCACTGGGCCGCCGCCCTGCCGGGTGCTGTAAATGTGGTAGACCACGTCGAAGCGTTCGCTGATGCCGGCGCGCGCCTTGCCCTTGTAGGCGGAATAGTCCACGCAGGTCACGCTGGAGAGGAAATCGTAGCCTTCCCGGTCGCGCAGATGGGTCAGCAAGGGCAGCAGCTTGTCCGGCGCCACAAAGAGCGCCTTGTCGCTGTCAGCCGCCCACTCGCCGATCACGGCGCCGGGCACTTCCTGGCTGAAAGGTAATGATGGGTCAGTGGCGACCGGCGCTGTGGCAACCGCTGTAGCTTCACTCATGGAACCCCCCAAGAATTGTCAATGGTTAATTGTCAATGGTTAATTGTAAATGGCCCGTCGCGTGTCGGAATTGTTGCCGTGGCAGAAAACCGTCGTCGACAATTGACCATTAACAATTAACCATTGACAATTGTTATTACGCTGGCTGCTTTTCCGTGCGGTACTTCGCCTGCGCAGCATGAATACGCGCCTTGATGTCAGTCGGGATCGGCTGCGGCTGGAGGCGGGCTTTGCCCACTGCGGCGCCGCTGCTCGCACTTCCGGCGCCCAGCGTATATTCCTTGATGATCTGCACCTTGCGCGGGTCGAAAATATCGGGACCCAGCACGGGAACTGGCACGAACTCGCTGCCATGTTTGCGATACCAGGGCACCTTGGCGATGCTCTGGCGCTCGACCTTTTCGTGCAGTTTGAGAATGCCGTAGATCAGCGCTTCGGGCGTCGGCGGGCAACCCGGCACGTAGACATCCACCGGGATGAACTTGTCGATGCCGCTGACGACCGAGTAGCCTTCCTTGAAGGGGCCGCCGCCGGTGGCGCAGGCGCCCATGGCCAGCACGTAGCGCGGTTCGGCCATCTGGTTGTAGATGCGCACGATGGCCGGCACCATCTTTTTCGTCACCGTGCCGGAGACGATCATCAGGTCGCTCTGGCGCGGGCTGGGGCGCATGACTTCCATGCCGAAGCGCGACAGGTCGTAGCGGCTGGCCGCAGTGGCGATCATCTCGATGGCGCAGCAGGCCAGGCCAAAGAGCAGCGGCCACATGCTGTTGCGCCGGCTCCAATTGTAGACCTTGTCGAGGGTCGTGACCAGCACATTGGCCTGCAGGTCTTCCGGCACCTGGATCGAGTCGTGGAGGAATTCTTGAAGCTGCTCTTGTTTGATGTCCTTGAAATCAGTCACCACAGTTGATGCCATAGCGTTCATTTCCTCAATTGTCAGGCGTTCAGCGCCAGCGTGGCGTCGGCCCTCGGTAGATTAATTGAGCGAGGAGGCATGTCGCATGCCTTGCAGGACTCGTCACCGTCGTTCCAACAGTCCCGGCGATTTGTGCGAAATTGTACATGATAGGAGAGGGACTTGCAACTTTCCGCAACAGGACGGGCAATTTTGACCCAATCTCCAATCTCCAATCTCCTACTCTGAGAGATTAGGAGATTGGAGATTGCGAGATTGTTTCACTCT
>JAPKMV010000235.1 GCA_026645635.1 Caldilineaceae bacterium | reverse complement strand
TGAGCAGGATCATGGCGTCCAGCACCCGGATAACACCTTTCGCCGTCTGCCGTTCGAGTTCGGCAAAGACCCGCCCCTCGAAGTTGGGCGTGCCGATTGCCATCACCACCACATCCACCGGTCCGCGTTTGATCATTGTGTTCTCCTCTAAAGTCGAGTTCGGGACTTGTCACAAAATAGATTCCAAGCCAGGCCTGCGCGCAGGCAGGCAGTTCGGCCATTATACAACGAGACGCAAGACGAAACCTCGCCCGCCGCGTATACGTTTTGGGGTAAATCCAGGGTATGACCTAGTCCTTGTGCTCCAACTTCGCCACAAGCTCGCGCTCCACCTCCGGGTCGAGCGAGGTCATCACCACCTGGGCGTCGTATTCGCGCAGCTTGGCAAGGAAGGCGTCGCGGTCGTTGGCGTGGCCAAGCACCAGCAGCGCCGACGTGTTGGGGCGCAGCCGCAACTTCACCGCCTCGACAGACTTGTCGTCGATGCCAAAGTCGCGCAGCGCGCCGACGATGGCGCCGACGCCAGCCGCGCCGATCGTCGCCAGACCGATGGGGCCACCGAAGATCGACCCTGCCAACAGCCCGATCCCGCCGCCGATCGCCGCATATTTGCCCTTTTTGCCGCGCGTCTGCTTGACTGTCACCTTTGGCCCGCTCTCAGTGGCGGCGGGCGCTGACGCAAACTGCGTGGCCCCAGCGTTGCTGACGCCGCCATGAATCTGCGCGCTGCCTTGACACTCAAGAATGATGGCGTCGTCGACGCTGACGAGCTTCTCTTTCTGCATCTGTTCGATCTGTTCGTAGAGCGCCTGCGCGGTGTCCTGGCCGTCGAAGATCAGCACAGCCAGGTTGGATGTTGGTTTGTCTGCCATTGTGGTTGTCTCCCTCTTGTTGATTCTCTCGATTCATCTCGCGATGCCGGTGCATACCGCGCCGGCACTGGCATTGATCAGTTGCTGCTCTCCAGCGCGTCGAGCGGCTGCGCCAGCAGGGTCAGCCCTTCCTCGCCAAAGAGTGCGGCGTCATACTCGGTGGCGACAAGCTGGTCATCCTCGACGGCAAAGACGATGACGACCGGCGCGTCGTACTCCTGATCGAGACTGCCGGTCAGCGTCACCGTCACAGTGTCCTGATCTTCCTCCCAGACGCCGCCTTCGACGATCGGCGCTTCGTCGTTCAGATAGTCGGTGCGCATGGCGGCAGATCCGTCGTCGAGCAGCACCAACTCGACCACGCGCCCAGGCGATGACGCCGCCGGCAGCGTGTCCGACATGTAGTAGGCGACCGGTTCAGCGGCGGTGGACACTTCCTCGTTCGGCACTTCCGGGACGGGCAGCAGCGTGAAGACGACGCCGTTTGCTTCGAGCGCGCCATCGGCAACCGTGAGCAGCGTCGTAGTGGGTGCGTCGTATTCCGTGTCGGGCGTGCCGGTGATCTCCAGCGTAATCGTGCCGTCGGCGTTGTCCGTCCACGTCCCCAGCTCGACGATGGGCGCCTCCCCATTGAGATAGTCGGAGGTGCTCTGCGCTGCGCCGTTGTCGAAGAGCGCCAGCGTGATCACCAGGCCGGGCGAGTCGGCGGCGGGCAGCAGGCCGCTCGTGTAGATGCCGGGGATTTCTGGCGCCGCTTCGGCTTGCGCGGCTGCAAGCATCTCCGGCAGTTCAGGCGTGTGAGTCATGATCACACCCTGGTCGCCGTACTTTTCACTGTCATACTCGAACGCAACCATGCGCCCCGTGCCATCCTTCAAGAAACCAAAGCTGAGCACGTCCGGTTCGGCATACTCTTCTGCTTCGGCGCCGGTCAAGGTCACGGTGACGGTGTAGACGGTGGCGCTCCATACGCCTACCTCGACAGTGGGTTCGGCGCCGTCCGCCGGGGTCGTGATCATCTGCGCCTGTTCGTCCTGGCCGAGGTTCAGCGTCAGCACGCGCTCGTTGCCATCGGCGTCCACCAACGGGTCGGACTGGAAGACCAGCCCAGGCAGCAGACCGGCGTCGGCGTAGGCTGCCTCGAGCGCCGCCACCGTCTCGTCGGCAACCGCTACCAACGTCAGGCTGCCGTCGCCCCATAGACAGCTCGGATAGTGCACGGCAGTCAGCGCGCCGCCGCTGGTTGAGGGCAGAAAGGTGATCGTACCAACTTCCTCTTCGCCCGAGCAGGATTCGTCGGCTTTGACATCGAGTTCAAGCGTCACGGTGCCGTAGGGGTCGAGCAACCCGGATAGACGTCGGCAAGCTGTTCCTCCAGGTTGAAGAAGATCATGACCGCCGTGCCATCCTCGCGGATCGACAACAGTATCTTGTCGCCGGCAGGCGAGCCGGGCGACTCCATGTTCAGATAGACGCCGATCGGCGCAGGCGTCTGTGCCGCCGCTGGCGTCAAGAAGATGACAGTGGTCAGGAGCAGTGCGGCCAAGAAGGCCACCAGGCTCAATCCGGCTTTGCAGGCATTCATTCGGTGTTTCATTGTGCATAAACTCCTATTCAGTGGATCGATCAATTTGCCTATCATGATAGCAGGTTTTTATGCAGCTTGGATGACCCCAATCGGTGCAAAAATGGTAACTACCGTGTCGCCTGCTCAGCCGCAGGCTGCACGGCGAGTGTGGGCAGGCGATGCACGTAGGCGAAGGCCAGCAGCGCAAAGAGCGCGATGCCGGCAAAGGCTACTTTGAGCGCCGTGATCTGCGCTTCCGCATATTCGGCGACGATGGCGTCCGTCTGTTCTGCGCTCAGCCCTGCCTGTTCCGCACTGGCGCGCACTTGCTCTGTTGTGACAAAGTTGGCGTTGGCTTCCGCCGTGGCCGCGATCTCGTCACTCACGCTGGCGAGCGCAGGATTGGCGAGCACGTTGGTCTGGAAATTGCCCACCAGCGAGGCAATCAGGATCGAACCGATCAACGCCGTGCCCAGCGACGCGCCCAGATTCTGCGCCGTGCCCTGCAAGCCGCCGACCTCGCTGCCCCGCTCGGGCGGCACCGCCGACATGTTGATGTTGCCAAGCTGCGACGCCAGCAAGCCTAGACCGGCGCCCACCAGCGCCAGCGCCACGCCAAAGCCAAGCGAGCGCAAGTCCGGGCCGGTGAAGGCGATGAGCAGCACCTCGCCAATCAACATGCCGATCAGCCCGATCTCGACGATGCGCTTGGGCGACATGCGCCCGGCCAGCGACGCGCCGCCAAGCGCGCAGACAAAGAGCGAGAGCGACAGCGGCAGGATCGTGATGCCGGTCTGCAGCGAGTCGTAGCCGAGCACCGTCTGCAGATAGAGCGGCAGCACGAAGAAGGTGCTCATGATGATGAACTGCTGGCCCATCAGCGTCGTGAGACCGGCGCGCAGCACGGGGATGTCGAGCAGGCGCAGATCGAGCAGCGGTTCATCGCCGGCGGCCATCACCTTCTCCTCGCGGCGGGCAAAGAGCCAGAGCAGCACAATGCCGGCGATGATCAGCCAGAAGACCGGCGACAGCCCCAGCGGTGTGAAGGGCGCCGCCGCTTTGGGCGCGATCCAGCCCCACTGGCTTGAGCGCAGGACGCCAAAGACGGCCAACCCCAGCCCGGCGGCAGAGAGAAACGCGCCCGGCAGGTCGAGTTTGGTGGGGCGGCCCGCAGTAGCCGGAATGGCGCGCAAGAAGAGCATCAGCACGAGCACCACTGCCGTCTCGCTGGCAAAGACAAGCCGCCACGTGTAATTCGCCGTGACCCAGCCGCCGATCAGCGGGCCGATGGCCGCCGATGCGCCGCTAACGCCGCCGAGGATGCCATAGGCCAGCGCACGCTGGCGACCGGAGTAGGTCACGGCCGTGAGCGCAGCGATGGCCGGGATCACCAGCACGGCGCCAAAGCCCTCGATGAACGACCAGCCGACCAGCAGCACCGCCAGGTTGGGCGAAAGCGCCGTGATCAATGAGCCGGCGCCGTAGATGAGCAGGCCGATGGCGTAGGCGCGGCGTGCGCCCCACTTGTCGCCCAGCTTGCCGCCGATCAACATGAAGGCCGCCATGACCAGCGTGTAGACGGTGATCGCCGTCTGCAGCCCGACGACCGTCGTGTTCAGGTCTTCCACGATCTGCGAGATCGAGACATTCATGACGGTGGTGTCGAGCACCATGATGAACTGCGCAGCAGCCAGCATGGCGATCACGCCCCAGCCGGCCCGCTGTTCAACTGCTGTGGTTGTTTTACTCATCTTGATTGACCTGACTTCTCTGCTATCCAACTGTTGAACGGAACTTGCGCCGATATTATTCGCAGGCGACAGTCACTGTCAAACGTGACTGTCGCCTGCAACAGGTGCGTCCGATGATTGAGGGTCTGTTTGAAAAGGGCGAGTCTGACGCAGAGATGCGGAGTCGCAGAGGTTCGCAGAGAAAAACTCGGTGGGATTCTGCGGCTGTTTCTCTGCGTTTCTCTGCATCTCCGCGCCTCTGCGTCAAACTGGGGTGGCTTTACAAACAGTCTCTGAGGGGCGGATCGCGCGTTTCGCCTTCGCGCGTCAATCCGCTGCGGCGGCTGCGACAGCCGGCGCGGGGGCATCGCTGCGACGGCCGCGGCGCAGGAAGAACTTCATCACTTCGTAGACCAGGATGAGGGCAATGGCGAGGCCGATGCACAGCAGCCACTGGTTCAGGTCGAGGGCGACGATGCCCAGAATGCGCTGGGTGAAGCCCAACTCGGTGGGCAGGAAGGTCAGCAGCAGCGCCAGCCCATAGAGGAAGATCTGCCGCCGGTCGGTGAAGGTGCTCATCTGGAACATGGTTTCGGTTTCGGAACGGTTGCTCAGCCCCATGGCGATGTTGAAGAGCGAGAAGACGGCAAAGCCCATCGTGGCCGCCACCTGTGGGTTGATGGCCTCGTAGGTCGTCTCCACGGCCAGCGTGCCCAGCGCGATCAGCGAGCCGGTGAAGATGAGGCGCGCCCACTGGGCGCGCGACAGCACCGGCTGGCTCAGCGGCCGCGGCTTGCGCTCCATCAGCCCGCCCAACGGCTTGTCGAAGCCCAGCGCCAGCGCAATCGGCACCTGCACCAGGAAGTTGATCCAGAGCACCACCAGCGGTGAGAAGGGCACCCCGCCCAGGATGAAGAAGATCGCCGCGCCGAGATAGCTCACGATGAAGGCCACCAACGCGGTGATCTGGAAGCGGATGTACTTGGCCAGGTTGTCGTAGATGGCGCGGCCATACTCCACCGCCTTGACGATGGTGGCAAAGTTGTCGTCGGTGAGGATCATCACCGCCGCGCCCTTGGAGACCTCCGTGCCGGTGATGCCCATCGCCACGCCGATGTCGGCCTTCTTGAGCGCAGGCGCATCGTTGACGCCGTCGCCGGTCATCGCCACGATGTTCTGCTTGCGCTGGAGCAGATCGACCAGCCGGATCTTGTCTTCCGGCGCCACACGGGCGATCACGCCGATCTCGTCCAGGTCCTTCATCAACTGTTCGTCGCTCATGGCCTTGAACTGGGCGCCGGTGAGCGCCTTGCCGGTGATGCCCAACTGCTGGCCGATAGCGGCGGCAGTCACGGCGTGGTCGCCGGTGATCATGCGCACCTGGATGCCGGCGCTGTGACACTTGGCGATGGCGTCGCGGGCCTCGGCGCGGGGCGGGTCGACGATGCCGACCATCGCCAGCAGCGTCAGGTTCTGCATCAGGTCGAGCAGCTTGCCCTTGGGGTCGAAGGTCGCCGGGTCGAAGTCGCGGCGGGCGACGACCATGACGCGCTCGCCGGCTGCGGCCATGCGCTCGTTCTCTTGGAGCGCCAGCGCGCGGTTCTCCTCGGTGATCGGCCGCGTCTCGCCGCCGGGCAGCCAGAAGAAGCCGCCGCGGGCGATGAGCACATCGGGCGCACCCTTGACGAAGGCGCGCACCACCGGCTTGCCCTGTTCGTCGGTCATGTTGTGGAAGGTGGCCATGAACTTGTAGTCGGAGTCGAAGGGCACTTCGGCGACGCGCGGGTACTGCTGCCGCGCCGCCTCCACGCTGATGCCGCCCTTCTCCGCCAGCACGATCAGCGCGCCTTCGGTCG
>JAPKMV010000234.1 GCA_026645635.1 Caldilineaceae bacterium | reverse complement strand
CTTCAACGCCACCATGTTGACCAGTCTGATCGGCATGGCGGTGGCGCTGCCGCTGGGCATCATGATCGCCATCTATCTGAGCGAATATGCATCGCCTCGGGCGCGCGGCATCCTCAAGCCGGTGCTGGAGGTGCTCGCGGGCATCCCCACGGTGGTCTACGGTTTTTTTGCCCTCGGTTTTATGACGCCGCTGCTCCAGAGCGTCTTTGGCCGTGACACCGTGGAAATCTTCAATGTGGCTTCGGCGGGCATTGTCATCGGCATTCTGATCGTGCCGCTGGTGAGTTCCATGAGTGAGGACGCGCTGAGCGCCGTGCCCCGCGCCCTGCGCGAGGCGGCCTATGGCATGGGCGCGACACGGCTGGAGACCGCGGTGCGTATCGTCGTGCCGGCCGCGCTGTCGGGGT
The DNA here is from genome assembly GCA_026645635.1 of Caldilineaceae bacterium. GTDB lineage: Bacteria > Chloroflexota > Anaerolineae > Caldilineales > Caldilineaceae > Fredericiella. The sequence goes on along the minus strand of JAPKMV010000234.1, from coordinate 5,632 downwards.
TGGCGGCGGCGTTCATCGTCGCCATGTCGCGCGCGGTGGGCGAGACGATGGTCGTCGCCATTGCCGCCGGTGCGGGGCCGCGCAATTTCAACACCTGGGGCGACGCACTGGGCGGGCTGAACTTCCTCAACCCATTCAAGGCGGCCGAAACCATGACCGGCCACATCGTGCGCATCAGCGGCGGTGATTTGAGCTACGACACCATCGACTATGACAGCATCTTTGCCATTGCGCTGCTGCTGTTCGTGATGACGCTGCTGCTCAACATCATCAGCCAATGGATCGTGCGGCGCTACCGGCAGGAGTATTGATCATGGCAGCGGACACAGGACAGAATCTGGCAACCTATCCCGAAGGCGCAGCCTATCGCCGCTTTTTGCAGCGGCGCAAACGCACCGGCGCGGTCTGGAAAGGGTTGTTTTTGCTTGCGACGATCATCGGCGTGCTCGTCCTCGTCGTGTTGGTCGTGGATGTCGTCGACGATGCCTTCGGCTACATCGCACTGCAGAACCGCGTCAACCCGGAGACGCTGGTGCTCGACTACTACAAGCAGAAGATGACCACTCAGCCCAAGACGCTCGCCAGCGAGGATGACGCGATCCTGGCAAAGGGCGTCGGCGCGCGGCCGGCCGCAGTAGGCTTTTTCGGCAACGCCTACCTGGAGCAGAACCGCGAGACGCTGCGCGCCCTGCCCATCGACGGTGTGGCGCTTGGCCCGGAGACGGTTGCGGCGGACGCATACCCATTGGCACGGCCGCTCTTTCTCTACACGACGCAGGACATCTTGCGTCTGCGGCCACAGGTGGCGGCGTTCGTCCACGACTATCTGCAGACTGCCAACCAGACGGGCGACGCCATCGGCTACTTCCCGCTCTCTGCTGAAGAACTGGCCGCCCAACTCACCAACTGGGGTGAGCTGACTGGCCTGACCACAGGCACGGCCGGCACGCTCTTTCCGGCTAGCGGCGACGTGCGCGTTACCGGCAGTTCCACCGTGGCGCCGTTGACCGAGGCGGTGGCCGCGGCCATGCAGGCAGCGGCGCGGCTGAACGGGCGCGTAACCGTGGAAGTGGTAGGCACCGACGCCGGCTTCCGCCAGTTTTGTGTCGAAGGCATCGCCGACCTGGCGAACGCCAGCCGCGCCATGAACAACCTGGACATCTCTGCCTGTCAAGAGCAGGGACGCATCCCTGTCAGCTTCCAGGTGGCCAACGACGGCATTCCCGTGGTCGTGAGCAGCCAGAACGAATTTGTAACGGGATTGACGCTGGCGCAGGTGCGGCAGATCTTCACCCAGGCAGAGACGTGGGACCAGGTGGACCCGGCCTGGCCGGCGGAGCCGATCTTTCGCTTCATCCCCGGTGTGGACAGCGGCACGCTCGACTTCTTCGTGGCCGAGGTCTTTGGCACGGAACTGGCCGCACAGCCTGCCACTGTGCTGCGCGATCTGCTGACGGCCAATGTCAGCGCCGGGCGCTTGCGTGCCTTGGAAGCGGCCAAACCCATCGCCACCCTGGCCGATGACGAACTCTACCAGCTCGTGGAGAGCGAGGTGCTCAAGCCCCAGGTGGTGGAGAGCTGGTCGCTCTTCGAGTCGATCTTCGACCGCCAGGAGATTGAGGCAACGGTCGCCACAATCCCCAACGCCGAGCTGCAGTTCAAGAGTTGGGTCAACTGGCAGTTCATCACCTCGCCGCAGTCGTCGAACGCGCTGCAGTCGGGCATCCGCACCGCGATCATCGGCTCGCTCTGGGTGACGCTGATCGCGTTCCTGCTGGCGGTGCCGCTGGGCACGGCCGCCGCAATCTATCTGGAGGAGTACAACACAGGGCGCAGCTTCTTCGACCGCCTCGTGGAAACCAACATCAACAACCTGGCCGGCGTGCCGTCGATCATCTACGGTATGCTGGGGCTGGCCGTCTTCGTGCGTTTTCTGGGGCCGCTGACCAGCGGGCTGGCCTTCGGCTATGGTGACCCCTCCACGGCCAACGGGCGCACGATCGTTTCGGCGGGGCTGACGTTGGGGCTGCTGATCCTGCCGTTGGTGATCATCAACGCGCGCGAGGCAATTCGCGCCGTGCCGCGCGCCATGCGCGAGGGCAGCTATGGCCTGGGCGCCACCCGCTGGCAGACGGTCTGGCATCATGTGCTGCCGAGCGCGCTGCCGGGCATCCTCACCGGTGTGATCCTGTCGGTCTCCCGCGCTTTTGGCGAGACCGCGCCGCTGATCGTCGTCGGCGTCTCCACTTTCGTCGTGGTCGATCCCGAAGGGCCGTTCTCGAAATTCACCACCCTGCCGGCGCAAATCTATCAATGGACCTCGCGGCCCCAGCAGGAGTTTCAACATCTGGCAGCGGCCGCCATCCTCGTGCTGCTCGTGCTGCTGCTGCTGCTCAATGCCTTTGCCATCTGGCTGCGCAATCGTTATTCGCGGAGAATCATCTAATGTCGATTTCTGTTGCAACGCGCCCGGCGGCCAGCGCCGTCCCTGGACAGGCGCCCACCAATGCCATCGAAGCCAAAGACCTGCGGGTCTTCTACGGCGATTTCATGGCCGTGCGCGATATCAACCTCAATGTCGAGCGGCGCAAGATCACGGCGCTGATCGGGCCGTCGGGCTGCGGCAAGAGCACGGTGCTGCGCGCCTTCAACCGCATGAACGACCTGGTGCCCACGGCGCGCACCGAGGGCGAAATCCTGTTCCACGGCCAGAACATCTACGACCGCAGCGTCGATGCAGTGGAAGTGCGCCGCCGCATCGGCATGGTCTTTCAGAAGCCGAACCCCTTCCCCAAGTCGATCTACGAGAACATCGCCTGGGGCGCGCGCATCAACGGCTACAAGGGCAACATGGATCAACTGGTCGAGGAGTCGCTGCGCGGCGCCGCCCTCTGGGACGAGGTGAAGGACAAACTCAAGCAGAGCGGCTACTCCCTTTCCGGCGGCCAGCAGCAGCGCCTCTGCATTGCCCGCGCCATCGCGGTCAAGCCCGACATCATCCTGATGGATGAGCCGTGTTCCGCGCTCGATCCCATCGCCACGCTGCGCATCGAGGACTTGATGCGGGAGCTGACCGCGCAGTATACGATCATCATCGTCACGCACAACATGCAGCAGGCCGCCCGCGTGGCCGACTACACCGCCTTCTTCATGGTGGATGACACCCGCACGGGCTATCTGGTGGAGTACGGCCCCACCAATCAACTCTTTACGGCGCCGCAGGATCGGCGCACGGAAGATTACATCACTGGGCGCTTTGGGTAATTGAACCACAGTGTTTTGGGGTCACGAATTACACGAATTATGACGAATTAGAACGAAGATTCGTGGCCATTCGTCAAAATTCGTGCAATTCGTGGCTGGGTTGTATCGCCAGATGAACAGTGACCGGTAGTTTTTGAACAGATGAACTTGGAGCGACCGTGACACAACATAGAGTCCTGATTCTTTGCACCGGGAATTCCTGCCGCAGCCAGATGGCCGAATATCTCATCAACCATGACCGGGGCGACCGCTGGCGCGCGGAATCCGCCGGCACGCGGCCAGCGGGCTATGTCCACCCGATGGCGCTGCATGTGCTGCGCGAACTCGGCATCGCGCTGCCCCATGCCCGCTCCAAATCGGTCGACGAGTTCGCCGGGCGCATCTTCGACCTGGTGATCACCGTCTGCGACGCCGCCGCAGAGGACTGCCCGCTCTGGCTGGGCACAGGCCGCCGCGTCCACATCCCTTTCCCGGACCCGGCGCGCGCCAAAGGCACGGAAGCAGAGCAGCTCGCCGTCTTCCGCCATGTGCGCGACGACATCCGGCGGCGGCTGGTCGAGTATCTCGACGGCTGGGAGGCTGCGACAAACGTCGCCCTGGCACGTCCTCAGCGGCGATAGGAAATCTCACACAAAGCCGCAACGACGCAAAGAAAAAAAGCCTTTGCGCCTTCGCGTCTTTGCGTGACATGCAATCACTCCCGGCCAATCCAAATCGAAGTCAGCAAGGAACGAGGTTTCATGACGATTCGCAGCCACTTTGACCAACAACTGGCCGATCTGCGCGACCAGATTCTACTGATGGGCAGCCGGGTGCAGGCCGAACTGACCCTGGCTCTCGAAGCGTTGGCGCACCTGGACACGGCCAAGGCGCAGCAGGTCTTCGCCGCCGACCAGGTTGTCAACGAGATGCGCTTCCAGGTGGAAGAGGCGTGCTTCACCTTGATCGCCACGCAGCAGCCGGCCGCGCGCGACCTGCGCACCATCATCGCCGCCATGAATGTGATCGTCGACCTGGAACGCATGGGCGACCAGGCCAAAGGCATCGCCAAGGTCGTGCCGGTGCTGCGCAAGAACCCAGGGCAGGAGATGCCGGGCGAGCTGCGGCAGATGGGGGCAATGGTGCAGCAGATGCTCGACGACGCGCTGCGCGCCTATGCCACCAGCGACGCCGACCTGGCTCGCGATGTCGCCGGCCGCGACCACGCAGTGGATGCGCTCTACGGCAAGGTCTTCACCAAAATCCTGCAGCAAATGGCCGTCGCCGCCACCGCCGAGCGCGCCGAGCCGATCTACGACACGCTGCGCGTGGCGCGCGAACTGGAACGCTTCGGCGACCTGGCCACCAACGTCGCCGAGCGCATCATCTATCTGGTCACCGGCGCGCATGTGGACCTGAACGAACCGCTGACAAGCGCCCGTCCTGTTCCGCTTGCCTCGTAGGTGTGATGCATCTTCCGGGCGCGCGGGTCAAAGAAACAGGACTAGCGCTGCACCGTCCGGTGGCTGCCCCCTTTCTCCGCCCAGCGCGAGATGCCCGACATGGTGACATGACCCTTCATCGTCAACACTGCGCCGATGATTCGTTCCCTCTGACGCACTGTCGTCTGATCCAGACATTGGTTCATGCAGAAAAGGAAGTGCGATAATCTGGATCATGAGCGGTTTGTCCGATAGAAACTTCACTTTGGTTAGTGAGTTCTCTATCTTACGCAACCGCTCGTTTCTTCCCTTTTTGGCGAAGGGATTGGAGAAGCAGAATCGATTTTTGAGCATGACAGTCAAGGAGCACACCATGCAAACCGAACCCCAAACAAACCGACCTCGCGGGCCTGGCGCAGCCTTAAGCTGGCTGATCCCCCTGGCGATCCTGGCGCCTGCCTTCATGCTCGCTATAGTCGGCAATGGCGGCAATCTGACCCTGAAGTCTATCACCAGCGCGAATACGCAACTGAGCAGCATCACCGTGGTGAAGCAGGCCACGGGCGGTGACGGTGGGTTCGCCTTCACGGGCGATCTGGGCGGCTTCACCCTGATCACGGCGGGCGGCACAGCCCAGCGAGTCTTCGCAGACCTGGCGGCCGGCGTCTACGGCCTGAGCGAAGTGGCGCAGACCGGCTGGGACCTGACGGGCGCGACCTGCTCCGACGGCAGCAACCCGGCCAGCATCGACCTGGCCCCAGGTGAAAACGTCACCTGCACCTTCACCAACACCAAACTGGGGAGCCTGACGATCAGCAAGATCGCGCAGGGTGTGGATACGAGCTTCGCCTTCACAAGCAGCACGCTCAGCCCGAACAGCTTCAGCATCACGACGGTGAACGGTACGGGCAGCCGGGTCTTTCCGAACCTGGTTCCGGGAATCTACG
>JAPKMV010000233.1 GCA_026645635.1 Caldilineaceae bacterium | reverse complement strand
TGGCCATGCGCTGCGCCGCGCTTTCCACCGCCGCGCGCTGCGCCGGGGTCAGTTCTTCCTCGCCCTGGGCAGTCAAGATGCGCGAGCAGCCGCGCAGGATCACCTCCGGCGCGCCTTTGGCGAAGGCGACCAGCGCGCCGCCGCTGTCGTGGAGCGTGGTCATGCGCTTGGTTTCCGAAGTGAAGGGGATCTCGTGGACGCGCGGGTGGGTCTCCTCCAGCGCGGCGCGGGTGATGCCGGCCTTGGCCGCAGCCACGACCAGCGCCCCTTCCGTCGGATCGCCCTTGATCTCCCAGCGGCCCTCCTCTTGCACCAGCGTCGCGTCCGAGGCCAGCACGCCCGCCTCCAGCAGCAGGCGCAGGTCGGTGGTGAGCGGCGCCGGCGCGCCATCTGCGGTGAACTCGCCGCGCGGCTCATAGCCCGCGCCGCTCACCTTAAGATGCTGACCGGCCACCACCACCTCGCGCACGGTCATCTCATCTTTGGTCAGCGTGCCGGTCTTGTCCGAGCAGATCACCGAGGTGCTGCCCAGGGTTTCCACCGCGGCCAGCCGGCGCATCAGCGCGTTGTGCTTGACCATCCGCTGCACGCCGATGGCCAGCGAAATGGTGACGACCGCGGGCAGCGCCTCCGGCACCACCGCCACGGCCAGCGCGATGCCGAAGATCACCATCTCGATCAGGTCTTGTCCGCGCAGCAGTCCTAACAGGACGATGATGCCCACGACCACGAACGCAGCGCGCGCCAGCAGCGCGCCCACATGGTCGAGCTGCTCCTGAAGCGGCGTCTTGCCCGTTTCGATGGTATCCAGCATCTGCGCGATCTTGCCAAATTCTGTGCGCATCCCCGTTTCCACCACCACGGCGCGCCCGCGTCCGTAGGTGATGGCGGTGCCGCCGAAGACCATGTTCTTGCGGTCGCCTGCGCCCAGCGCGGCGTCGTCCAGAGGGGCGATGTGCTTGTTCACTGGCAGTGACTCGCCGGTGAGCGCGGCCTCCTCCGCCTGCAAGTTGATCGCCTCCACCACGCGCGCGTCCGCGGGGACGCGGTCGCCCGCGCGCAGCAGGATGAGGTCACCGGGGACGACTTCCCGCGCGGGCGTCTCGCGTTCGCTGCCGTCGCGCAGCACCTTGGCCGTGGGCGCGGCCATCTGGCGCAGCGCTTCGATGGCGCGCTCGGCGCGGTACTCCTGAATGAAGCCCAGGAAGACGGCAAAGAGCACGATGACCGTGATCGCCACCGCCTCGACGCCGTGGCCGAGGAAGGTCGAGAGCGCAGCGGAAATCAACAAAATGATGATGAGAACATTCTTGAACTGCTCCAGCAGCAGCTTCCAGGGGGAGATGCGCGGTGCTGCCTGGAGTTCGTTGGGGCCGGAGCGCGCCAGCCGGTCCGCCGCCTCGGCAGCGGTCAGACCATCGGCGCCGACGCCCAGCTCGGCCATGACTGCGTCCACGGCCAGCGTGTGCCAGGCGGGCGGGGACGCTGAGGCCGAATGGTGGGTCGATTCACTCATGATCGTCGAGTCCTGTGGCTGATGGTTGGCGGCTGGCTAACTCAGGCTGTCGATGACACCGCCGAGGATGTCCACGATCTGATCCACTTCGTCGGCGTTGATCACCAGCGGCGGCGCAAAGGCCAGGGCGTTGCCCACATTGCGCGTGCGCAGCCCCCGTGCCAGGCAGGCGTTGTAGATCGCCGCCGCCTTGGCCGGATCCGCCTCGCGCGTCTCCTTGCTCTTGACGATGTCCACCCCGCGCAGCAGGCCGCGCCCACGGATTTCGCCGACAATGTCGCGTTCGATGATCTCCAGGTTCTTCAGCCCGACCGCGCAGGCCGTAGCGTGGCCGGAGTAGGTGTAGCCGTGCATCCACGCATCTTCCACCGGCGCAGTGTCGATCACCTCGCGGATCGCGTCGGAGACCTGGATGCCGCCGAGCTGGAGGTAGCCGCTGGTGATGCCCTTGGCAAAGGCCATGATGTCCGGGCGCAGATCCCACTGCTGCTGGCCGAACCACATGCCCGTGCGCCCGAAGCCGCAGATCACCTCGTCGGCGATGAGCAGCACGTCGTACTTGTCGCAGATGGCGCGCACCAGGGGGAAGTAGTCGTCCGGCGGCACGATCACCCCGCCGACGCCCTGGATCGGCTCGGCGATGAACCCGGCCACCGTCTCCGGCCCTTCACGCAGGATCGCTTCTTCCAGCGCCCGCGCCGCGGCCTGCCCGACCGTCTCGTCGGGGCGGCGGTCACCGTCGTAGCGGTAGGGATTCGGCGCTGGAATGTGGGAGAAGCCGGGCGCCATCGGGCCGAACATGGTCTGGTAGCGGGGGATGCCGGTGGCCGCGGTCGCCGCCACGGTGATGCCGTGATAGGCGCCACGGCGGGCGATGAACTTGTATTTCTCCTTGCGCCCCAGGCGGTACCAGTAGTAGCGCGCTGTCTTGAACGCGCTGTCGTTGGCTTCGGAGCCGCCGGACGCAAAGAAGGTGGTGTTGAGCGTGGGGTGCGCCATGCCCGCCATGCGGTAGGCCAGTTCCGCCGCTGGCGCCGTGGTCATGCCGGCGAAGTTGGAGGTGTAGGCCACCTGGCGCATCTGCGCCGCGGCCACTTCGGGCAGTTCCTGATTGCCGTAGCCGATGTTGACGTTCCAGAGGCCGGCCATGCCATCGAGCACCCTGCGCCCGTCGGCCGTGTAGAGCCAGACGCCCTCAGCATGATCGACGACCAGTGGATCGGCGTGGCTGGTCGGATGCTGCAGCGGGTGAAGTTGTTTGCGGTCGTGTGCGACGAGGGTGGCGTGGTCGAGTTGTGCTGTGGTCATGCGGTTTCTCCTGGTTGGTGCAAATTTTTCCCCATTATACACCAGCAGGGCTGTGGGCAGCGGAAAGCGAGTTGCGTATCAAGGTGGACCAGGCTCCGCCTCATCTTCCCAACTGATCTCAACCAGGTCGTCAGGACTGCCCAAGATCACTTGGGGGCGCGCCAGTAAGTTCTGGAACTTGTCGACCTTTTCGACGGGTGTAATGGCGCTTTCGCTGAATGTGGGCGGTGAGGGTGTACGCCGATAAAGCGCCAGCCTGCCGCGCTTGCCTGTTGCCTGCACCAGCCCCATCGTCCGCAGGCAATAGACCATCTGCTGTGCCAACCGGCGCGGCGCCGGGAGCAGCGCAGCCAACTCCGCCGTATCGAACGGTTCAGGCAAATCGGCTGGCAGCAGCGCGGCAAAGTCGGCCGGCGCCGCAAAGTGGCACGACGGCCCGACGTGCAGCAGCCGCCGGTCGGCGATGCTCCAGCGCCGCCGCCGCCAACTGCCCTGCCCGTCGTCGCGCCAAAGCTGTTCTTCGCCGATCAGCACCACCTCCAGGGTGAGGTTGGGATGCGTCATCAGCCCGGCCAATCCCACCAACTCCGGGAAGAGATCCAGGACGCGGCCATGCTTGGGCGATTTGCGCCGGCTGAGCGCCGCGCCGTCGGCCGCAACCCGCGCGATGTACCGTTCCTGGGCGATAGGATGCACCACCTGCACCGGATGCTGTTCCAGCAGCGCCAGCAGCTTGGGCTTCATCTGGCCCAGGTGCCGTGTCTGGATTTCGATGCATTGGCTGCCGCCATCTGCGGTGGGCCGTACGATATCCACCACGTAGCCGGCGACCTCGCCTTCAAGCAGGTCGCCGGGCCGAGCGTAGTGCGCCTTCAGCGCGGCGTGGAGGGACGATTCAGCGAGCGTGCCGATCCGTTTCACGCCGCGCGCACCTCGGCCCATATCCAGCCCGTCAGTTCGGGATGGCGCTTCCGGAGTTCACTCAGTTCTGAGGGCGCCGGCATAGGTTCACCGGCGATGCACAGCGCCTCACGCCAGGCGGCAATGGCGTCAGCAGCGTTGTGCATCGCTGCATCAAGCGTGTCGCCCGCTGAAAAACAGCCAGGCAGATCGGGTACAACGACCCCAAACGCCTGGGTTGCACTGCCAGGCTCGATTGCGATTGGATAGCGCATAGTTTTTACTCCACGGTAAAGCTCCACACATACGGCCGCACCATCGCCGTGGTCTGCGCCACGTTGAACGCCGTCGCGGTGTAGACGCCCGGCGCAAGCGGCGCAGCCGGCGTGAAGACGAAGCTGTTGCCGCCGCTGCGTTCTACGGTCCCGGCTACTGCCGCGCCATCGGCGGCAGCCACCGCGATCACCGGCGCGTTCTCGTTCGGCTGCACCGAGATCGTGAACTCCACCGTGAGCGCGTCGGGCGCAGGGCCGGCGCTGTCGGGTGCAGGTGTGACGGCGGCCACCAGCGGGTCGCGCCACGCCTGGATCGCGCGGTGGTCGTCCGGCCCATCGGCGCCCCAGTCGGTGGCGGTGTCATCCACCAGCAGCGCGCCATCCGGCCCCGGCGTCACCAGCAGGCTGCGGTTGTTGAACCCGCTGATCGCGCCCCATTGTTCCACGGTCTCCCACGAGCCGCGGGTGTATTTGTAGAGCAGCGGCGTGCCCGCCTCGATGGCCGTCGTCCACTCCCACAGATTGTCGCCCGCGGGCGTCAGCGGCTGCAAGGCCGGGTTGTACGCCGCGCCGAAGACGGCCGGGTCGTCGCCCGCGATGAAGACGATATCCTCTGCCGGCGTAGCAGCGGGTACGAGCACACGGAAAGTCACCGGCACGATCACCGTCGCCGCCGTCAGCGTAATGGGGCGCGACGGTTCCGAAACGTTGAAGGCGGTGTCGATGGCCTGCACCGTGTAGAGATAGGTGTGGCCGGTGGTAATGGCCGTGTCGGTGTAGACCTGGGTTGCGGCGGGCACATCCACCCGCGTGGCGCAGCCTTCCTCTGCCGCGGTGAGGTCTGCCCGGCAGACGCGGAAGGCGTGGAGATCCGCCGTGCGGCTGGCGCGAATGCCCAGCGCGACCAGCCCATTGCTCTGTGCTGCGGCATCCAGGCGGAAGGGCGGCTTGGGCGCTTCCACGTCGGCGTTGGCGTAGACGGTGAGGCGGCCTTCGTTGAGGCTTTCCACCCAGTCGCGGCCGCCGGTGCTGCTGGCGCGCCAGCGGTAGACGAAATCGCCGGTCTGCTCCGGCAGCAGGGTCGCCGCGTAGATGTCGCCGCCGCCCTGGCTGTCGCTCACATAGGTGGCGTCGGCCCAGGTGAATTCCGCGCCTGCCTGCCCGAAGCCTGCCTGCACCAGCACGCCCGGCGCCTGGCCCGGGCCGTCGGTCACGCCGGGGACGAAGACCGCCGCCCGCGTCTCCGCAGTGGGGTTCACGGCGCTGAGCGTGTGCTGCATAAAGAGCGGCTCCTCCATGACCACCGACTGCACGGGCACATGCGGCGTGAGCGCCAGCGGCGCTGAAGGCGCGCTGCGCAGCCCGTTGTAGCCGATGGCCTGGACGCGGTAGAAGTAGGTCACGCCGTTGGCCAGTTCGGCGTCGGTGAAGTCGAAGGGCGTATCCGTGCCGCCGACCACGGCGATCGCTTGATAGCCGCCGTCCACCGGCGCGCGCAGAATCGCATACTGCGCCGCGGTGTCGTCGCCCAGCGCGGTGAGCGTCACGCTGCCATCGCCCTCGACGCCTTCCAGAATCTCCGGTGTGCTGGGCGTGGTCAGGTCGATGTCCGCCGCGGTCACCCAGATCTGGTAGCTGCGCGGCGCCAGGTCATAGACCAGCGAGCCGGCGGCGGTGGCCGCGCCGTCACCCACAGTCACGGTGATTGCCGCCAGCGGTTCGGTCAGCGCCGCGCCGTAGGGCAGGTAGCCGCTGAGGTCGAGGTCCATGGTCTGCGTCACGGCGCTGCGGTTCACGGCGACGAGCGCGGCGCCGGTCGCGTCCTTGCGGCCAAAGACATAGAGACCGGCGTCGTCCACCACGAAGGTGTCCCAGGAACCGGTGCGCAGGAAGCTGTGTGCGCGGCGCAACTGCCCCAACGCTTGGAACTCGGCCAGCAGGTCTGCATCCTGCTGGCGCCAGGCGGGCAAGTCGTCGTAGCCGTCAGCGTCGGGCCAGGGGCAGGGCTGGCGGTTGTAGGGGTCGTCGCGGGTGATGTCGCTGCCG
>JAPKMV010000232.1 GCA_026645635.1 Caldilineaceae bacterium | reverse complement strand
GGCGTCGAGCAGGCCGACGCCACCGGCGCGCGCGGCGGCGAGCGCCATCCGCTCCGGAGCGGCGGCGCCCGGCAGCCACAACGGGGAGAGAGAAGCACAAGTAAAGGTGTTCATAGCGGCAGTGCGCCCTATACGGCAAATGAAATGGACTGGCGAGCGACGACTTCTTCCACGACGCGCACGGCATTGGCGACGCCGTCCTCCTGCTGCAGGATGGTGCTGATGCGCGCCGCGCCGCGGCGGAAGGCGTCGTCCTCCACCAGGCGGCGGATGGCGGCAGCGAGTTGCTCGGCGGTAAGGGTGGCGGCGGCCAGCGGCGGTGCGCCCGCGCCGAGCGCGGCGATGCGCTGCCCCCACATCGCCTGGTCGTAGCCGAAGGCCACGGCCAGACTTGGCACGCCCGCGGCCAGCGCCAACGCCACCGAACCGGCGCCGCCCTGATGCACCATCGCCGCGACGCGGGGCAGGAGCCAGTCGTAAGGAATCGAGCGCACCGGCAGGATGTACTCCGGGAGCGTGACCGCGCCGCGGCCGGCGCTCTTCAGCCCGCCGAACCCGGCGATCAGGATCGCGGGCTGGCGCAGTTGGACGAGCGCGGCGACCGCCAGCTCGGTCAGTTGCTGGCTGTTGCGCCCGACCTGGCTGCTGAAGCCCAGCGCCACCGGTCGGGGATGGGCGGCCAGAAACGCGCTGATCTCCTCGGTCGGCGCGTAGTCCTGTGGCGCGGCCAGCGACCAGTAGCCGGTGACGTAGGCCCACGCGGGCCAGTCCGCCGGCTTGGGCAGCACCGCCGGGCTGTAGCCGAAAAGGTGGGGCATTTGCTGCGTCAGCGCCACTTCTTCCTGCCAGGTGCGCGGCGCCAGACCGAGGACCTCCTGGCGCCACTGCTGACGGGTGGCGTGGCCCACCTGCGCCGTCTCGGAAAATTGCAGCCAGGTGTCCAGGTTTTCCGCGGCAGTCGTGACGCCGGCCGCGCTGGCCGCCAGGTCGCCGTGGAATGGATTGGGAAACGCCGTGGTTGGAAAGTCCACTGGATAACTGGCCACCTGGAACACCGGAACGCGCAACCGCTCTGCCAACGCCAGACCGATGCCGGAAAGCCAGGACCAACAGAGGATCACCTCGGCGTCCTGGCTGGCCTCCCAACAGCCGGCCAGCAGTTGTTGAAAGAAGAGATCGAGATAATTATCGAAAAAGCCGCTGAATTCCCGCGCGTTGCGCGTGCGGTCGCGCATGATGGTGGCGGCCGGCCCAGAGAAAAAGCGCGCAGCGTTGCCTGTCAGCGGGTGGAAGGCCATGCCGCGGGCGCGCACGTCCGCCTCGAAGTCGGCGTGGGAGGCGACGCACACAGTATGCCCGGCCGTATGCAGACCGGCGCCCAGCGCGATCAGCGGGTGCACGTCCCCGCGTGAGCCGATGGCCAGGATCGTGCAGCGCAAGGCAGCCTCCCTATGCGTCCGCGGCGGCTGGCGCGGGCGCCGGCGGCAGCTTCAAGCTGGCGGCGACGAAATCCAGCAGTTCGCCGACAGAGATGTCGTCCACATAGCGACCATTACGGATCGCCAGATCCTGGAAGCTCATGGGCGTCCCGATCTGATCCTCCAGCATCACCATCAGGTGGATGGCGTCGATGGAGGTGATGCCCAGGTCGGCGTTGAGCATGGTGGTCGGTTCGATGGCGTCCGGCTCCTGCCCCAATTCGGCGAGCAGTTCCACCAAAACGTCCTGGATGATCACAAAACATTCTGCGCGTGATGTGATTGGCACGGGTTTCTCCCTGGTCTAGTGCAGCCCATGCTCGCCGCCGCGCGGTGCGGCAAGGTCGAGACAGGCCAAAAGATTGCGCCCTTCGATGTTCACGTAGCCGTGGCGCACGAAATCCTGAAGCTGGGCGAGGGACATCCAGCGGTGGATCGGCGACGGGTCAAGCTGCATGTCCGGCGGCAGTTCGAGAATCATATAGTGATTCTGGTAATGGTAAAAGCGCCCGCCCTCCTCGGACTGGACGGCGGCGTAGTGGATCCATGCGGGCGGCGGGCGGCGGAAGAGGTCGAGATAGCGCGGCGCATCCGGGCGGCCAAAATGCAACTCCACGTCGGAGCGCGACACGGTCGAGCCAAGTTCGAAGATCTCGCGATTGCCGGGGTAGATGCAGGCGCGCACCAGCAGGTGGACGACGCCGTCGATGCGCTGCATCAGAAAGCCGTTCAGCCCGTGGCCGGGATGTTGGAGCAGCGGCTGCGTCCAGCGCTGCACCTCGCGGGTATGCGTTGCCACGGCCACCGCGATCACAGAAAAAATGTTGCCGCTCGTATGGTGGATCGACTGGCCGTCGAACTGCCACAGGTCAAGACCATCGAGCGGGCGCGGCGCCAGATGCAGATGGTAGCGGCTGCGCAGGTCGGTCAGCCAGTGGATGATCTCGTCGGTGGTGTGGCGGCTGGCGTGGCGCCCGCGCGGTTGTGGGCTGTGGGCAGCGGGGGGAATGCTGTCGTCGAAAAAGGAAAAATCATGGGGCGCCGCGCTCTCCAGATGTCCCTGACCGTAGCCGGTGGGGATGCACGCCAGCACCGAGCGCGCATCCATGTTGACGACATTGTCGTGGCGGAGCAGCGCTTTGATCTGGTGGAGGGTCATCCAACAGAAGCGATCCGGCATGGGCAGCCGCCGCGCCAGGTCGGCGTCCAACGCCACCACCATGTTGCGGTTGCGTTTGCGCAGGAAGCGGGAGCCTTGTTCGCCCTGGAGATGGTCGATCAAGATCTGCGCCGGGCCTGGCTCGACAAAGTATTCGAGGAAGGTTGTCGCTGCGCCCTGATGGACGCGGCTGTAGTTGCTGAAAGTGGCCTGCACCGTGGGCGAGACCTGGACGCCGTTGATGTTGCCCGGCTCGATCTTGGCCTGCATAAGATAGTGGCGCACGCCGTCGAAGACACTGGTGATGATGCCCAGCACGCCGATCTCCGGCTGGTGGATGATCGGCTGGTCCCAAACGGGCGTCGGCCCGGCGTCGGTCTCCACGTGCAGCCCTTCGATGGTGAAGAAGCGGCCAGAACGGTGCGCCAGGCGCAGGGGATCGCCGCCCATCTGCCACTGGTCGAGTTCGGCCAAAGGTATCTGCGTGACCGTCTGGGTTTGCTGCTGCTGTTGCTGCGCCAGCCAGGCCAGAATGGCGGCGAAGGAATGGAGAGGCTGTCCAGCGCCGCTCATGGCCGGATTGCCTCCAGGTATTCTTCCCAGGAGCGGATCGAGCGTCGCTTGTCATAGTGCGTGCTGGCGAGCACCACCAGCCGCGCGTCGGGTGAAATGTGCTGCATGCGGATGTAGAGCATGGGGCCAAAGAGCACGCCGCGCGTCGGGTCGTCCAGGTGATAGATGCGCTCCTCGACGCCGTCGGCCAGCACCAGGTCGCAGCAGCCGGCGGCCGCGATCACCAACTGATGGGTGTCGCGATGGGCATGGCCGCCGCGGTCGGCAGAAATGTGGTGGAGGATGTAGACGCGCGCAATGGGAAAGGGCACGTCGATGTCGCCTTCCACCGCAGTGAGCACGCCGCGATCGTCGCCGTGCGACGGGATCGCGAGCCAGCGGACGGCGTTCAGGTCGCCGGCGTGGCTGCGCTCAGGCTGCGGCGCCATCGCTCAATTCCTCGTGGGCTGCCGCGCCGCGGGCCGTGAAATAGGCGCGCACCTGTGCGTGAAGTTCCGGCTTGGAACTGCTCCATTCCCAGCAGCCGTTGCCGTCGATACGGACATCCTGGGTGGGGTCATAGGCGTTGTCCAGGAGAATCTGCAAGCGGGCGATATAGTTGCGGCTGGCCATATCACCGTGCCAGAGGTGGAGCACGCGACCCGGCGTGAACGCAACGCTGCCGGCCACGTCGGCGTAAATGCTGCGGCTCCATTGCGCAATGTCGGCCATCGCCGCAGGGGTAAGGTGGCGGCAGTAGAAATTGTTGCCCGCCCAGAAATCTTCATTGCCCAGCAGCGCATGGGCGATGGGCACATCGGCGCCGCCGACGATGTCGCGGTCGTAGAGCGGATGCGCGGCCAGCAGCGAACGCCGGGCCGCCCACGCAAAGCCGGTGTGCCCGGAGAGCAGATAGTTGGACAGGGCGCGCCGCCGTCGTTCGGGCGAGTCGTAGGCGGCCAGCCCCGCGACCACGCCGGGCAGACACTTGCCTTCTCCCAACCCCCGCGGCAGATCCGGCGCCACGCTGCGGGCGCCGCGCGGCATCCAACAGGCGGTGTCGTAGAGCTGCACTGCGACGTAGCGCTCCAGCAACTGGTTGGTTTGCGCCACCCACTCATCATTTTCAAAGAAGAGGTCGCCGTCCAACCACGCCACTTTGTCGCACGTCGGCGGCAGGTGGGCGATGCCAAGATTGAGCATCCGTTCTTTTTGCCAGAGTACATCGCGGGAGTGACGGCGCAGAATCTGGTCGCCGTAGTCGTCGGGCACCTCGTAGCGTGCATCGCCAAAGGCCAACTCGACGATCATCAGTTTGAGACCCTGCTGCCGGACGCGCTGGCTGAACGCGTGCAGATTCTGGAGGTGAAGGGGAATCGCGTGGGGGTTGAAATAGGCGGTCACCCCCCAGAGTTCACCGGGCAGGTGCGTTGGGAACTGCGGAATCTCCGGCATGAATTTCTATCGATAAAAACAAAGACGGATGCTGCGCTGCGGTTGCCAAAGGCTGGAACGCCGCAACGCAACATCCATGATGCTTGCAGACTTCATGAAAAACGCTGCCGACGTTTGTGCGTTCAGGCAGCAAGGGTAAGGCGCTGATCGCCCGACTTACTTCTCTGGATAGCCGGCAGCCGCGTGCTCGTGATAAGCCGCCGCCTGCTTCTTCAGTTCCTCGTGAGCGCCAGATTCGTGATACTCGATGTAACCGTCGATCACGTCGGCCAGTTGAGAAATCGGATGGATGTTCACATCGTGAACGTTCAGCCGGCGCAACTGCAGGCGAAGATCGGCGATGCTGTCAGCGTTCATGACCGCATAGCCACCGCCGCCAACCTTGGAATACGCGCACTCCAGCTTCCCGCTGTCCAGAGCGTTCTGGAGCAGGCGCTTGGCTTCTTTGAGATCTTCAGGGCGCGAATTGCTGAACGGCGAGCCTTTGGCAGGGAATTCAAGCATGAACTTCATTGGGCACTCTCCTATTGGGTTATGGAACAACAGACAGGAAACAACGGTTTGCAGAATCTGGTTGGAAAACAATCGACTGACAAAACGACGTTGAAGAAATCAACGCCCATAATGATATGATACTTTGTCACTGCCGTCAAACTGATTTCCGCAGGCTAATTCAAGGGTTCCGCATGGCGCATGAGACAGGGCAGACGCCCATTTTGCTTGATCATCTCTCCGAACTCCGTCAACTCATCGCGCACAGCACCGCTCACCTGGCCGCGCTTTGCACGGAGCAGGGGGTCATCAGCCTGGGGCGGTTGAACCAACGGCAGACCACCTTGTTCGACCTGGCAGTGGTGGCGGCGCAACTGACGGCCGCCGAGCAGTTGGTGCAGCACGCCGCAGCGTTTGCCTCCGACGCGACGCCCGATGCTGCGTGGGTGCGCACCCTGGCGGAGTTGCAAGTTGCCGACACCGTGCAGGCCGGATTGAGTTGCTTCACCTATCGGGAAGCGGAATTCGGCCTGGAGGAAGCGACCGTGGCGACGCTTGCGCACCACAGCGCACCGTTCCTCCGCGCTCAGCACGCGCCCGAGCGCATCGCCGCGGCGGCTGAGCTGCTCTACGCCGTCGGCCATGCCGGCGCCGACAACCTGACCGCCGAACAGCGCGCCGTGCAAGCTGCGTTCCGCAATTTTGCCGAAACCAAAATCGCACCGATTGCACAGCAACTGCACTGTGAGAACCGCCTGCTGCCCGACGAATACATCGCCGAGCTGGCGGCGATGGGCTGCTTTGGCCTCTCCATTCCGACGCAGCATGGCGGCTATCAGGAGGGCGACGCCAGCGACCACCTGGCGATGGTGCTGGCTTCGGAGCAACTGGCGCGCGTCTCCTTTGCCACGGTGGGCAGCCTGCTGATCCGGCCCGAACTGGTGGC
>JAPKMV010000231.1 GCA_026645635.1 Caldilineaceae bacterium | reverse complement strand
ATTCCCCTCGCAACTCGCAACTCGCCCCTCGCCCCTCCCTTGCCTCAGAACGTGACGGGTTGGCCGCCTAACACGGTGCCGAGCACGGGCACGTCCTTGAGGTGCTCGCCCCCAACGGTTAGCGGGTCCGCGCCGAGTACGGCGAAGTCGGCGCGCTTGCCCACCTCGATGCTGCCGATCTCCTTGTCCATGTGCAGCAGATAGGCCGCACCGAGCGTTACCAACCGCAGCGCGTCGGAGACGCTGATCCGTTCGTTGGCGCCCAACACCCGCCCGGAACTGGTGACCCGGTTGACGGCGCACCAGGCGGAGAAGAGCGGGTCGATGGGCGAGACCGGCGTGTCGCTGTGGACGCCGACCGGCACGCCGAGGCGCAGTGCCGTCGCCAGCGGGCTGAGTCCCTGGCTGCGCGCCGGGCCTACCGTCTGGCTGTAGTGGAAGTCGCCCCAGTAGTAGAGATGGTTCGGAAAGAGCGTGGTGCAGATGCCCAGCGCAGCCATGCGCCGCAGCAGCGCCTCGTCGAGCATCTGGCCGTGGACGATGAAGTGACGATGGTCGAAGCGTGGCCTGGCCGCCTGTGCCGCGGCAACGGCATCCACGAACGCCTCGGCAGCCTGGTCGCCGTTACAGTGACAGGCGATCTGCAGGCCGGCGGCGTGAATCGCGCCGATCAGCCCGGCGATCTCCTCCGGTGCGCGGTTCCAGAGGCCATTGTCGCCCGTTTTGTAATAGTAGGGCGCCCGCAGCCGCGCCGTGAAGCCCTGGATCGAGCCGTCGAGCACAAACTTGACGCCCTGGAAGCGCAGTTTATCGTTGCCTTTGTCAGCCAGGCCGGCCACATGAGCGAGGATGTCCTCAGCTTTCGTCACCGTAATGCCGTTGTGGTGCGCAACGATCCGCACGGGGAATTCCGGGGCCGCGGTGGCCGCCGCCGCAACCGCATAGAATGCAGGGTCATAATAAGCGCCGAGGCCGCCGTCGTTGACCGTTGTGACCCCGCGCAGCGCGGCCACACGACCGAAGTTGGCGAAGTAGATGGGCAGAGGATGGCCGCCCAGCATGGCGCCGCCTGCCACAGCCATTGCCGGCGCCATCGCCGCCAGTTCCTGCAGCTCGCCGGTCAGTTCGCCGTTGGCGTCGCGCATGACGCCGGCGGCGTGATTGTCGGCGTAACCGGCCAGAGCGAGCAGTTTGGTATTGGCGTAGGCGATGTGACCGCTGGCGTTCGTCACCAAAATCGGCCGCGTCGTCGAAACCTGGTCCAGATCCTGGCGGGTGATTGGCGCCGGGGTTGCATAGAACGACGGATCGGCATTCCAGGCAAAGAGCGGCTCCTGCGGGTCGCTCATGGTGGGTTCGAACGCCTTCAGATCCTCGACCACCGCGGCAACGCTGCGCAGCGCCGGCCTGAGCTTGCCATCGGGGCCATAGCGCGCGATGGCGCCGACATAATGGTAGGTCCACATGGCGCCCTCCGACTGGTGGGCATGGCTCTCGACCAGGCCGGGCAGCAGCACTGCGTCCGCGTAGCGATCGTCCAGCGTGTAGGCGCCCCAGGATGCGCACTCGTCCAGGTCGCCGGCCTCCAGAATGTAGCCATCGCGCACGGCCACATGGGTGACTTCCGGCTGCGCCGGATTCATGGTGATGATCTTCTTGGCGGCGAAAATGGTAATGTTGCCAGTCATGACGGTTTCTCCTGGTTTTGCCTGACGACTGGAAAGATCTGACCCTCGAACACGGTGCCCCACACCTTGATATCCTTGACCTGCGCCACGGGCACGGCGTAGGGGTCTTGTTCGAGCACAGTGAAATCCGCCCACTTGCCCGCGCGGATGCTGCCAATCTCATCTTCCATGTGGAGGACATAGGCCGCATCGACTGTGATCGCACGCAGCGCCTGGTCGATGGTGACGCGCTCCTCCGGCGCCATGACGGCGCCGTCGAGATTGAAGCGGTTGACGGCGCCCCACACCCACACCAGCGGTTGCTGCGGCGCCATCGGGAAGTCGGAATGGTAGGTGGTGGTCACGCCGAGACGCGCCAGTGTGCCGACGCGCGCCATCTGTGACGCCCGCTCATAGCCGAGGCCGGTGGCGGCATACTGTGCGCCCATGTCGTAGAGATAGAAGACGTTGGCGGAGACCAGCGCGCCCAGATCGGCGATGCGGCGGCATTGTTCAGGGGTCGAGCAGCCGAAGTGCTCGATGGTGAAACGGTGGTTGATGCGCGGCTTTTCGTTCCAGAGCTGCTCCAGCGTGTCCAGCACCAGGTCGAGACCGAGGTCGCCGTTGGTGTGCACGTGAATCTCATGGCCGGCATTCCAGCAGAGCCTGGCCAGCGCCGCAAACTGCTCCGGCGCCGTGAGCCATTCGCCCTTGTGACCGTCCATGTAGGCCGGCCAACTCATCTGCATCCGTTGCGAGAAGAACGCGCCATCGGCGAAGAGTTTGACGGCGCGGCCGGTGCTGATATGGCGCGTGTTCTGCGCCGGCAGCCCGGCGATGAAGGCGATGGCCTGCTCCGGCGATCCCAATGCCGCGCTCAGCGCAAAGACATCGGGCGTGCAGCGCACCCGCACGGGGCACGCGTCGCGCTCGAAGGCGCCGGCGAGGATGGCGGTCTCCAACTTCCAGTCGGTCGAGCCGGTGGACATGTCCGACACGGTCGTGATGCCGCCCGCCTGCAACATCTGGAGCGTCTTGTGCATCGCAGAGTCAAAGGCAGCCGGCGGCAGGATGTAGGCCGACGCCTTGGGCAGCACCAGGCGGATGAAGGCCTCCTCGACGAAGTGACCTTTGGCAAAGTCGGCCTGCGGGTTGTCCTGAAACTGCGCGGCGGTCAACTGCAACAGATTCAGGGCGGCTGTGTTGAAGATGCCCTCATGGAACGAGCGATGGGAGATGTAGATGGGACGCGTCGCGGAAATCGCGTCCAGGTCCTGGCGTGTGACCTCGCCGTGCCAGAAGGCGTGATAGCCCCAGGTGGAAAAGAGGGGGCTGTTGCTCTGGTCAGCGGCAAAGAGTTCTTGCAGCCGGGCCAGGTAGGCGGCGCGCCCGTGGGTCGGCGTAACCTGTCCCCACGGCAGGTCCCACGGTTCCGGCGTGATCCAGACGGTGTTCAGCAGCATCGCGCCCAGGAGCGGATGCATGTGCGGGTCGATGAAGCCCGGCAGCACAATCTTGTCGGCCAACGTGTCGTCGATTGTGTGCGGGTACATCTCCAGCCAGGGGCGGAGGGTCTCCAGCGTCCCCACTTCGAGGATGCGCCCGTCGCGCACGGCCACCGCGGTGGCGGTCGGCAGGCTGGGATTCATCGTGACAAACTTCTGTGCCGTGTAAACGGTGATCGCCCCGTCAGGCGCCGTGTCCATCCTGCCACCCCCTTGACTCATATTGTTCTGAAAATGGCTCACGCAAAGGCGCAAAGACGCCAAGTCGCACGAGATTTTCATTGTTGTCGGTGCAGCTATGGCATGCTGCCTGATGTGAATATGGCTCACGCAAAGCCGCAAAGCCGCCAAGTCGCACAAGATTTTCATCGTTATCGTTGCCGCTAAGGCATGCTGCCTGTCCGAAATTCAGCCCCTGACTCCAGTCTCTCTGGTCGTCTTTGCGCCCTTGCGTCTTTCCGTGAAACTCTGTGTCTGCCTTTGCGCCCTTGCGTCTTTGCGTGAGACTCTCTGTCCGTCTTTCCGCCCTTACGTCTTTGCGTGAAACTCTCTGTCTGTCTTTGCGCCCTTGCGTCTTTGCGTGAGACTAAAACTTTATCGGCTCTCGCGCCACTTCCAGCACCGCGTCTTGAAACGCCATCACTGCCGCCTTGCACGCGGGCTGGTCACCGGTGAGCATGGCGCCCATGTAGTTGGTCTCCGACGGCGGCATGGTCAGCGCGACGATGCGCACCGCCGCCGCCTTGAGCGCAGCGTCCAGCGCCACCAGCCCCTCCATGGGCGGCGCCACCAGGTAGGCGATGGGCGAACCGAGCGGGATGTCGCACACTTTCGACAGGTAGGAGCCGGTGCGCGAGATCAGGTGCGGGAAGAAGGCGATGGATGCGTCCTCGTTGGCGGCATACCAGATCGCCTCGTTTTTCATGTACTCGAGGGCGGCCTGTAAACCCGCACGCACCTCCGCCGGGTTCGGCCCAGCCAGGATCGCCATGATCTCGCCCGACAGCAGGCCGGACGCATGGCGCGCGCCGGCATAGAAGGAGCGCGCATAGGCGACTTCCACGTCCGCCATCTTGGTTGCCTCGTCGATGGCGACGTAGGTGGCGTCGTCGTTGTCCGCAGTGATCAGCCCGATGGAGCGCTGCTCCGGGCGCAGGCCGAGTTTCTCGGCGAAGTCGCGATCCACGTTGGGGATCAGCCGGACGGCGAGGGGTGTAGCGTAAATTGGGTCCAAGATGGCCATATGCTTCTCTCTATTCTCACGATCTGCTGACAATTGCTGCACGTTGATCGAACTCTGCCCAGGCCAGCAAGAACCCATCTTTGGACAGTTGATGCGGCCCAGATGCGTCGGCTGGATCCAGCACCTCGATCTGCGTTGCCTCGATCATATCTACAACCACGGCATGAAAGCCCATGAAATCAGCCCACGGCAGGAACTGTGCGTCGACGAAAACTATCGGGTGCAAATTGGCTTGAATCGCCGCCGCCAAATCTTCCCACTGCATAGACCCATAGACAACACGATAGCCGAGTTGGGTGAGTTTGCGTATATTCGACGCCGGTGTTCCAAACTCATAGCTGGCCAGAGTCTTGGCAAGCGATTCCTCGGCTCGAACATCGCCGAGATGCGCCAACACCATCCGCGCACAGGCGGGCAGGCACGCGCCCGGCCTAGTTTGCTGATAGTAAGGCGCCCGTGTATAGCCAGCGCGCATGGTTGACTATTCTCTCTTGATCGTCATTGGTCAATAGGATCTCACCGGTGCGCGCATCCACCAGAACTGCGCCCACGATGCCCAACGTGCCAAGCTTCGGCAATGACAGGACGACCGGGACTTTCCAATAAATCCTCTCGCCCACCACTTGCAGTTCTGGTTGCCCGGCGCCAAGCCCCGTCCCCAAATCCGGCACGAGTTCTCGATTCACGACTCGCCGCGCATCGTCAGCCTCCAGAGCAACAGTGGTTGTAACATGCACGTCGATGGAGAGGCCCTGTTTGTCCCTCTGTGGTATGGCATTCACTAGAATTGTGTTCATCAACTCCCCTGGAAATTCACGTCGCCAGCTTCAACTTTACCCCTGACGCCTGGCGGCTGCGCATCTTCTGCGCCAGTTGCACGACAAAGGCGCCGGCTTCCAACGGATTCGTGCCGCCGTGCTCGAAGATGTTGCAGATCACGTCGCGGTCGGCGTCGGTGTCCCCGCGCTTGGGGCGATAGGCCATGTACGCGCTCATGCTGTCGGCGCGGCCCAGCCCTGGCCGCTCGCCGATGAGTAGGATCAGCACTTCCGGCTGCAGCAAGTCGCCGATGTCGTTCATGACGCCGACGCGGCAGTACTTGACGAAGAAGGGCGCGCCGAAGCTCAGCCCGGCCGCCTGCACCCCCTGCTTGAGGATCGGCAGCATCTGGTGCAGGTTGGCTTCGATGGCCGCCGCGCTCAGCCCGTCGCCCACGACCACCTGCACGTTGGCGCCTTTGACGCCGCGCTCAGCGATGGTGCGCTTCGCATCGTCAGACAACTGGCGTCCCAAGTCCGGGCGCAGCAGATATTCCTGCTTGCCGCCGGTGATCTTCGTCTGCACGCTGAACAGCCCCAGTTCGTCGAGCAGGCGCTGATCCACGTCGCGGTAGAGCGCGTCCTGGGTGACGGCGTGGTCGGCCTGGAAGAGCAGGAGCGACGCCGTGGTGTAGCGGGGGCCGGCGCGCCCCACGCCGATACGCGCCGTGGTGGACGCGACCAACGCCTGCAAACCCGCAGCGTCCTGCGGCGCACGCACGCCTGGTGCATAGCGTCGCGCCGGCTCGGTCGGGTCGGGCAGGTCGATCACCAGACTCTGGCTCTTGCCGGCCGGCGCGACGCCGGGCTGCGGCGCAAGCACAGCGTCCGCTGGCGCTGCCGGTTGCACCGGC
>JAPKMV010000230.1 GCA_026645635.1 Caldilineaceae bacterium | reverse complement strand
GCTGAAGGGCGCGGTGGGCGTCAGCGCCAGTTATGGGGACTTGCTGGCCGGCACAGGGCGGGCGCCCCATCAACTGGAAGCAGCGGTGATGGCGCGGCTCGGCCTTGAGCCATTTCCTGTAGCCACCCAGACTTATCCGCGCAAACAGGATTGGCTGGTGCTCAACGCGCTGGCCTGCGTCTGCGCCAGCCTGCACAAATTTGCCTTCGATCTGCGCCTGCTGCAAAGTCCGCCCTTTGGCGAGTGGAGCGAACCTTTCGGCGCCAGGCAGGTTGGGTCGAGCGCCATGCCCTTCAAACGCAATCCCATCACTGCCGAAAACATCGACAGCCTGACCCGCCTTGTCGCGGCGCTGCCGGCCGTTGCCTGGGAGAATGCCGCGCTGAGCCTGCTCGAACGCACGCTGGACGATTCGGCCAATCGCCGCCTGGTGCTGCCGGAGGCGTTTCTGCTCACCGATGAGGCGCTCACCCGCGCCACCGCGCTGGTCGAGGGGATGCAGATCTGGCCGGCGGCGGTGGCGCGCAACCTGCGCGACTACGGCCTGTTTGCCGCCACCGAGCGCGTGTTGATGGCCGCCGTGCGCGCCGGCGGCGACCGCCAATCCCTGCACGAGGTGATTCGCGAACACAGTCTGGCGGCCTGGGCTGCGCTGCAAGCTGGCGCCGCCAACCCGCTCGCCGCCCTGCTCGCCGCCGACCCGCGCATCACGGCGCTGATTCCGCCTGCCGACCTGGCGCCGTTGATGGATGCTTCGGCCCACGTCGGTGATGCGGCGCCGCGGGCGCGGGCGCTGGCTACGGCCATCCGTGATGCGTTGGCGGTGAGGGTCATGCCATGACGACGGTCGCGCAGCACCTGATTTTGACCTGCCACGAAGATTCTGTCGATCTGGCCCGCGCCGAACTGGCGGCCGCTGCGCCGGATGCGGCAGTGCTGCTCGACCTGGCGCCGGGTGTGCTGCTGGCTGACGCGCACCAGCCCTTCGACCAGGTGGCGCAGGCGTGGGCCGTGAATCCGCCGATTTTCGTGCGTCACATCTGCCCGGTGCACGCCGCGCAGCCGCTCGCCGGCGATGCGCGCGACCTGGAGCGGCTCCCCGCTTCCCTGCTGCCTGAAGATGCACCCGCGGCCTGGTTCGCCGCCTTCGACCCGACTTTGACTTTTTCCGTGCAGTCGCGTCTGTTGGCGCCCACCGCGTACAAGCCTTTCGACATCAACCGCGCCGTGGCGGAGCGGGTCGCGGGGCAGACCGGCGCCAGCGTGGACGTGCGCGCACCGCAGCAGATCGTCTCGCTGGTTGTGGCGCAACTGCCGGCTACGCTGCTCCGCCATCTTGACGATCCAACGGCGCCGATCCCTGCACGCCAGAGTCACCCGCTGCTCTGTGCGCTCGCCGGCCTGTCGCTGCCGGCGCAGAATCTTTCCGACTGGGCGGGCGGGATGCATCGTTTTGCGCGGGAGCCGGAGCAGGTCAGCCGCGCCGAATTCAAGCTGCTGGAAGCGTTCGCCGTCTTTGGCATCGACCTCCCGCCGCGGGGGCGGGCGCTGGATTTGGGCGCGTCGCCCGGCGGCTGGACGCGCGTGCTGCGGCAGCGCGGCCAGTATGTGACTGCCGTCGATCCGGGCGACCTCGACCCGCGGCTGACCAGCGACAGCGGCATCCGCCACATGCGCATGACCGCGGAAGCCTATCTGCGCGCCGACCCGGACCGTTATGACCTGATTGTCAACGACATGCGCATGGATGGCCGCGACTCGGCGCGGCTGATGGTGGCGTATGCCCCTGCGCTCTATCGCCACGGCCACGTCATCATGACGCTCAAACTGCCCGAACAGGGCCGCCGCCCGGTGCTCGACCAGGCGTTGGCGCTGCTGCGACAGGCGTATGTCGTGGCGGGCGCACGCCAGCTTTTCCACAACCGCAGCGAAATCACCCTCTGGCTGCGTCCTCTTTCCTCGGCGTAACGAATTCAGTTTGGAACACTCGGGCATCATCCACAGATTACGCAGATTACACAGATGCGGGAACCGTCAATCTGCGTAATCTGGGCGATCCAGCGTGTTTGTAAGCAGTTTTGCTGTGAAACGCCCTGTTCGCGCCTATTCTACGAATCCCACACAGGCGGCGGGAAGAAACGCAGTGGAATCGTCGTGAATCTGGGGAGGGAATCTTAATTTATGCTGCGTCGCTTACGCGTCCCACTGTTGTCGCTCTTGGCTCTGATGCTGCTTGCGGGCTGCAGCAATCCGCCGCCGGCGCTGATGCAGCGCTTTGGTCTGCGCGCTGCGTCCACCTCGGTCAACACCGCTGCGCCGTCAACGCCGGCCAATCAACTCCTGGTGCAAGGCGCTGACGGCAACATCTACCTGGCCAGCCCGGATGGCGCCCAGCGCTTTGCCCTGACCGACGACGGCTCGGCGCGGCGCGTCTATGCCCAGCCGACCTGGTCGGCCGATGGCAGCCAAATCGCCTGGAGCCGGATCGACCGCCGCGGCAGCGCGCTGATTACGAGCCAGTTTGACGGCAGCGACCGCCGCGAGGTGTCGGTGCCCTTCGCACCGTTCTACATTGCCTGGAGTCCGCGCGGCGATCAACTGGCATACCTGAGCAACTGGACGGTGGTGGAAGAGCCATCGATTGCCCTGCGGCTGGTAGATGTGAGCGGAGGCGCAAACCAGGTGCAGACGCTGGCCGATGGTCAACCTTTCTACTTTGCGTGGGCGCCGGATGGCGAGGAGATCGTCACCCACATCGCCAATGAGCGGGTGGAACGGCAAGCCATCACCGGCGAACAGACCTCGCTCGTGATTTCGGGCGGTGCGTTCCAAACGCCGCAGTGGACGCCTGACGGCCGCTCCCTGGTCTATGCATTGGCCGACACGCTTCAGCAATATCTGGTTGTGACTGATCTGGACGGGGTGGTGCAGCAGGAGATCACCGATTTCGATGGCCAGATCACCTTTGCGGTGAGTCCTGACGGCATGCGGCTTGCCTATGTACCCACCCCACGCGCGACACAGGCCAACACGCTCGGCCCGCTCTACGTCGTGGATCTGGCGACGCAGGCCACACGTTCGATCACGGATCGTCCGGTGGTGGCGTTTGCCTGGAGCCCGGATGGTCAGCAGTTGGCGTATCTGACTTTGGAGCCGCTGCGCAATCGCGTGGGGATGCGTTGGAACGTCTGGGACGGCAGCCAGCGCATTGCGCTCAGCACCTTTTCCCCAACGAACACCTTTCTCACCAACTACCTGCCATTTTTCGACCAGTACATGCAGAGCCACCGCATCTGGTCGCCTGCCAGTGATGCGTTGGTCTATGCGGGCTGGATGAGTGACGGACGTTCCGGCATCTGGGTGCAGCCGGTGACGGAGGGGGAAGCGCCGGTCTATGTGGGGCCGGGCGTCATGGCGAGTTGGTCGCCGCAGTGAACCCAAAGGAGCGGGCGCGTTACGTGCTGCGTGTTACGTGTTACGTGTTTCGTCTCGTCACGCAGCACGAAACACGCAGCACGAAACACGCAGCACGTAACACGTAACACGCAACCCGCGCTAGCCGTCGCGACTCTGCCCGTTCGCCAACGCGTCCATCTCGTCGGTTTCTTCCTCGTAGGGCGCCTCGCTGCTGGCGGGCGCGGCAGGCTGGGCAGGACGTTCCGGCCAGTCGGCCACCGTCTCCGCGGCGGCATCGGCGGCCGGCGTCGGGCGCAGCGGCCAGCGACTCGTCACCGAGGCAAGCACCGGCAGCTCGTCCAGGTTGAGCTGCGGCAGCGCATCCGCCGGCGCAGCGCTGTCGGCGAGCCGCGGCGTATCTTGCAGCCGCTGGTAGAGGCTGGCCAACATCTTTGACGTTTGACCCAGGGCAAGGGATTTGCGCAGCGGCGTTTCGCTCTCTTCCCAAAGCTGGCGCAGTGCGCGCATGTCCCATTCTGCGGTGAGCACGCCCTCGCTGCTGTGGCTGCCCATTTCGACCAGCACGCCGTTAAAGCGGGGCGTCAGCTCCTGGGGTGCGAAGATCGCCGATTTGCCGACGAACGGCTCCTGGCTCGTCTTGGTCATCTGATCGACGCCGACGAGATAGGCGGAGGCGGCGAAGAGTTGGTTGTCTTGCATGCGCGCCAGCGCACCGGCGCGCAGCTTGTTGTAGGCCGTCATCGACTGGCACGCCCCCTGCATGACGAGCAACTCTGCGCCTTGAAAGGCCAGCAGCCGCCCGACCTCGGGGAAGAGGACATCGCTGCCCAGGATCACGCCCAGCGCGCCGACTTCGGTGTGGATCACATCCCAGGTGCTGCCCGGTTGGCAGTAGGTTTCGTCGATGGGGCTGAGCAGGAATTTGCTCTGAACGCCGAGCAGCTCGCCGCTGGGTCCGAAAACTGCCGCCAGGTTGCGGATGACATTGTCGGCGGGGTCGGGCAGGTAGGCGCTGGGCGCGACGAGTGTAACGCCAAACTCTGCAGCCAGTGCGCTGAAGGTCTGTTGATAGGTCTGCCAGATGTTGTCCCCAGCGGCGGCGTAGAGATCGCCGAACCCCGCCTGGAAACTCGCCTTGAGCAAACCCGCGGCGCTGCCGGCCATCGCGCCGGTCATGCGCTGCCACAGGCTGGCGCTGCGGCGGCGACCGCGATCCGCCCGTTTGAGCAGCGTGGAGCGGAAGTCGTCGAGGAGCAGCGGCAGGATCAAGTTTCCTGCCAGCTCGGGGAAAACGACCAGCCGCGCCCGCTTGACGGAGGATGCGCGCAAGAAGCGATGCAGTTGTTCTTTGTATTCATCAAACGTCAGCGGCACCCGCAGTTTTTGCTGAACGCTGGCAACGATAAACCGATCCACGCCATCCCTTTCTGGTCGCACGCCTTGTGCAACCCACCAAGCCAGTCTACCACAGCCGCGGAAACGTTCTAAAACCGGCTGCTTTCATCTGGATTTGACGAAAGCCATCCAACCCAGTACAATACGTCCGCAATAGACGATTTGTTCGCACGGCCCCATCGTCTAGTGGACTAGGACTCAGCCCTTTCAAGGCTGCGACTGGGGTTCGAATCCCCATGGGGCTACCTGGCTAGAACAATGTGGCAGCAGCGCATCTGCTGCCACATTGCTTTTCTCCCCCGTGTGTTCGACTGCTGGTGAGCCGCCATGAATGCCCGTGAACGCGTCCGCTCCACTCATGCCCTCGTTCTGCGCCGCCGCGATGTGAACGACGCTGACCGCGTGCTGACGGTCTTCACGCCGCGCGAAGGGAAGATCGAGCTGCTGGCCAAGGGCGTGCGCAAGACGACCAGCCGCAAGGCCGGCCATGTCGAACTTTTCACCCATGTGGCGCTGGTGGTGGCCCAGGCGCGCACCTGGGACATCATCACGGAGGCGTCGACGGTGGAGAGTTTCCGCCACCTGCGCGAGAACCTCGACGCCATCGCCGCAGCCAACTATGTGGCGGAACTGGTCGACAACTTCACCGACGCCAATGATGACAATCAACCGTTGTGGGACCTGGCGCTTTTTGCGCTGCGCGCGCTGGACGAAACCGCAAAGCTGACGGATGCGTCCGCACCGAATCTGCTCCGTTGGTTCGATCTGCAACTGCTGAGTCTCAGCGGCTTTCAACCCCAGTTTTTTCACTGTCTGAGCTGCGAAGAACCGTTGCAGGCGGAGCTGAACTACTTTAGCCTGGCTGATGGCGGCGTCTTCTGCCCGCGCTGCGGCAGTCAGCGCGAGGGGCTGGAGCCAATTCAGCCGGACATCCTCAAAGTGTTGCGCTTCTTGCAGAGCCAACCCTACGCTGCCGTGGCGCGCGTCCAGGTGCGTCCGGCGGTGGCGCGCGCAGTGGACAACCTGCTGCACCGCTACATGGCCAGTGTGGTGGAGAGCCATCTGCGCTCGCCCGACTTTCTACGCCGGGTGGCCGCGCTCTCTGCCGGGCAACGGTGACGTCACCGCGGCGCCCTTCCAACAAGAACAAACGAGATCACACATGCACATCCGTGAATATCAACAGTGGCTGGAAGCGTGGGACAGGGCCAGGGGTTGGGACCGCCTGACGTTGGGGCACACGCTGCTGCACGCGATCGAAGAACTGGGCGAAGTGAGCAAGCTCGTCCAGATGCTCGAGGGCTA
>JAPKMV010000022.1 GCA_026645635.1 Caldilineaceae bacterium | reverse complement strand
GGTTGCCCGCAACACCTGCGCCACAACTGTAAAGCCGTCAGTCCCGGGAGGAACACATGCGAGGAATACTTGGTAAGAAGGTGGGCATGACCCAGCTCTTTGACAAGAGCGGCGCGGTCATCCCGGTCACAATCATTGAGGCTGGACCGTGCTACGTGACGCAAGTCAAGACCAACGACACGGACAAGTACAATGCTGTGCAGTTGGGTTTCGACGAAGTTGCGGAGCGCAAGCTCAGCAAAGGTGAGCGCGGCCACCTCAAGCAGGCTGGCGCCCCCACGTTGCGCCACCTGCGCGAGTTTCGCTACGATCAGGCGCCCGACCTGAAGGTTGGCGACGAAATCAAGGCCGACGTCTTTGTCGAAGGCGAGATGGTCGATGTCGCCGGCGTCTCCAAGGGGCGCGGCTTCTCTGGCGCAGTGCGCCGCCACGGTTTTCATGGCGGCCCCAAGACCCACGGCCAATCCGACCGCCATCGCGCCACCGGTTCGCGCGGCGCCGGCACAACCCCTGGCCACACCATGCCCGGCAAACTCGCGCCTGGTCAATTTGGCAACACGCGGGTCACGGTGCAGAACCTCAAAGTCGCCCTGGTGGATGCGGAGCGCAATCTCATCGCGGTGCGTGGCGCCGTTCCTGGCCCGCGCGGCAGCCTGGTTGAGGTGCGTGAAGCAGTCAAGAGCAACAAGAAGGCTTGAGGCTCGACCTGGCCTGGAGAAATATTAAGGAGTCAATGACCATGCGTGTACCTGTCAAGGACATGAGCGGGAAGCAGGTCGGCGAGGTTGAGCTAAACGACGCCGTCTTTGCCGCCCCAATCCATACTACTGTGATGCACCAGGCGCTTGTGCGCCAGTTGTCGAACGCCCGGTTGGGCACCCACGACACCAAAGTTCGTGCCGAAGTGCGCGGCGGTGGCAAGAAGCCGTGGCGGCAGAAGGGCACTGGCCGTGCGCGCCAGGGTTCCACCCGTGCGCCGAACTGGGTCGGCGGTGGCACCGTCTTCGGCCCGACGCCGCGCAAGTACACGAAGGCGCTGCCCAAGAAGATGCAGCGGCTTGCGTTACGCAGCGCCCTCTCATCGAAGGCGGCGGACGGCAAGATCGTCGTCGTCGATCGGCTGGCCATCGAGCAGCCGAAGACGAAGACTGTCGTGAAGATGCTCTCTGCGCTGGGTTTGCAGGAGCAGAGCGTGCTGCTGGTGGTGGCGGAGAAGACCCTCCCCGTCTGGAAGAGCACCAACAATCTCCCGGAAGTCAAGACCATGCTCAGCGGCTACATCAACGTCCGCGACCTGTTGAGCCAGGATGTGCTGCTTGTGACGCAGGACGCCGTGGCCCACATCGAGGATTGGCTGAGCGCTGACCTGGCCATCGAAGTCGATGACGCACAGGCTGCGGAAGAGGCGGAGGCGTAAGATGCATCTTTACGAAGTTCTCAAGCGACCCATCGTCACCGAAAAGACGATGATCGCCACCGACGACTATAACAAGGTCACCTTTGAAGTCGATATGCGCGCCAACAAGATCATGGTCAAGCAGGCCGTGGAGATGGCGTTCGATGTCGATGTCCTGGGTGTCAATATCATGGTGATGCCGGCCAAGACCGCACGGCGTGGCAAGGGTGTACGCATCCGCCATCCCAAGTGGAAAAAGGCAGTGGTGTCCCTGGCCTCCGGCAGCCGCATCCAACTGTTCGAAGGCGTGTAACGGGGAGGCAGACGAATGGCTATCAAGATTTATCGACCCACGTCCGCCGGTCGGCGCAACATGACCGGTGCGACGTTCCAAGAGATCACCCGGCGCGAGCCGGAGCGGTCGCTGCTGGCGCCCATCACCAAGAAGGCCGGGCGCAACAATCAGGGTGTGGTGACGACCCGGCATCGCGGCGGTGGTCACAAGCGGCGCTACCGCATCATCGACTTCCGGCGCGACAACCACGGCATCCGTGGGCGCATCGAATCGGTCGAGTACGATCCGAATCGCAGCGCGTTCATCGCTCTGGTGATCTACGACAACGGCGAACGCCGCTACATCCTGGCGCCGGAAGGGCTGAAGGTCAAGGACACGGTGGTGTCCGGCCCAGACGCCGACATCCGCGTCGGGAATGCGCTGCCGATTCGCAACATTCCGCTGGGTACCGTGATCCACAACATCGAGCTCTATCCGGGCCGCGGTGGACAGCTCGTGCGCAGCGCGGGTCTGTCGGCGCAGTTGCTGGCGAAGGAAGGCACGATGGCGCAGGTGCGCCTGCCCAGCGGCGAAGTGCGCTACATCGACATGAACTGCATGGCGACAGTTGGCTCGGTCTCCAACCCTGACCACGCCAACATCAACCTGGGCAAGGCGGGGCGCAAGCGCTGGCTGGGCATTCGCCCCAGCACGCGCGGTATCGCCATGGATCCGGGTGCGCATCCGCACGGCGGCGGCGAAGGTCGTTCGCCGGTGGGCATGAAGGCGCCGAAGACGCCGTGGGGCAAGCCGGCATTGGGCAAGAAGACGCGTCGCAACAAGCGGACCTCGAAGTTTATCGTGCGCCGTGGCGGCAAGGCGTAAGGAACGAAAGGATAAGAACGAAAGATGTCACGTTCACTGAAAAAAGGACCCTTCGTCGCTCCAAAGCTGCTGAAGCGTGTCGAGGAAATGAACCGCAAAGGCGAACGCAAGGTCATCAAGACCTGGTCGCGCGCCTCGACCGTCTTCCCGCAGTTTGTCGGCCACACGATTGCTGTCCATGATGGCAAGCGCCATGTGCCGGTCTACATCAGCGAGAACATGGTGGGGCACAAACTCGGTGAGTTTGCGCCGACGCGTTTCTTCCGTGGCCATGTGCGGTCAGAAAAGGCCACCAAGGCGCGCGGCGTCAAGTAGCAGGACGGAGATCTGACCATGCAAGTGCAAGCAAAAACCAAGTTCAGCGGCATCAGTGCGCAGAAGACGCGGCTGGTGCTGAATGAAATGCGCGGCCGGCCGGCGCAAGAAGCGCTGGCGGTGCTGGCCTACATGCCGCAAGGTGCGGCCAAAGTGGTGGCCAAGACGATCAAGAGCGCCGTCTCCAACGCCGTGGAAAACTTCGGCCTGGAAGCCAGCGATCTCTATATTGCGCAGATTTATGCCGACGACGCGCCGATCAAGAAGTGGCGGCGTTTTGGCGCCCGCGGCCGTTTCAAACCCTGGCAGCGGCGTTCCTCGCATGTCACGGTCGTGTTAGAAGAGCGCATGAGCGCCGGCAACAACTAAAAGGAGGCAAACTTGGGTCGCAAAGTTCATCCCATTGGCTTTCGCCTGGGCATTATCAAAGAACACCGGAGCCGCTGGTTTGCCACCGGCAAGCAGTACCGGACGCAGTTGGGTGAGGATCGGCACATCCGCAGCATGGTCTATGAGGAATTGCCCAAGGCGGGCATCAGCCGCATCGACATCGAGCGGGAGCCGAACCAGGTGCATGTCGTGATTCACACGGCGCGCCCGGGCGTGATCATCGGTCGCAAAGGCGCCAGCGTCAACATCCTGCGCACGAAGCTGCAAGACCTGACCAACAACAAGGTCAAGATCGACGTAGACGAGATCGGCAAGCCCGAACTCGACGCCCGCCTGGTGGCTGAGAGCGTGGCCGAGCAGCTCGAACGCCGCATCAGTTGGAAGCGCGCCATGAAGCAGGCGGCGCAGAAGACGATGCGCGCTGGCGGTCTGGGCATCATGGTGACGGTGTCGGGACGCCTGGGCGGCAGTGACATGGGTCGCGTCGACAGCGTGCGCGAGGGACAGATTCCCCGCCACACCCTGCGCGCCGACATCGACTATGGTACGGCAGAGGCCAAGACCACCTTCGGGCAGATTGGCATCAAGGTTTGGATCTACCTGGGCGAGGTGATGCCCGGCGAGGAATACCACGCTCAGTACGTGGTGGAGAATAAGTAATCAAATACCGATTGGGGATGCAGGCGGCAGACTGCTATGGAGTCTGCGCTTCAGTTCCCCGCCGCCGTGCGAGGTCGGTATAGTTCTGACGGTTCATGGACTGGCTGACTAAAGTTGGCGCAGCATGATTCGCCAGAAAACGTATCGCAGGAAATAGATGGAGAAACAGTTACTATGTTGATGCCGAAGCGTGTGAAGTATCGAAAGTTGCAGCGAGGGCGTCTCAAAGGCAAGGCGTATCGCGGCAATTCGGTGGCGTTTGGCTCCTATGGACTCCAGTCGCTGGAAGGCCACTACGTCACCAGCCGCCAGATCGAGGCTGCCCGCCGCGCCATCGTGCGCTACGTGCGCCGTGGCGGCAAGATTTGGATTCGCATCTTCCCGGATCGCCCGGTGACGAAGCGCGCGGCCGAGACGCGCATGGGTTCCGGCAAGGGCAGTGTGGACCATTGGGTTGCGCCGGTGCGGCCTGGCCGCGTTATCTTGGAAATTGCGGGCATCCGCGAAGACCAGGCGCGCGAGGCGTTCCGCCTGGCCGCCGCCAAGTTGCCGATGCGGACGCAGTTTATCGCCAAGGAAGAGCACGGCGGCTAGGAGGCAGATCATGGCAAAAAAGAACGAACTCCAGCAGGCGACAGTTGCCGAGCTGAATAACAAACTGGACGATGCGTACCAAGAACTCTTCAACCTGCGCTTTCAGCGCGCCACGGGCAAGTTGACCAATTCGGCCCGGTTTGGCGAGGTGAAGAAGGAAATTGCCCGCATCAAGACTTTCCTGCGCCAGCGGGAACTTGCGGGTCAATAAGGAGGACGGACATGCGTGAACGACGCAGAGCGCTGGTCGGTACGGTCACCAGCGACAAAATGGACAAGACCGTGGTAGTGACTGTCGACCGCACGACCCGTCATCCGCTCTATGGCAAAGTGGTGAAGGTGAACAAGAAGTACAAGGCCCACGATGCCGAGAATGCGGCGAAGATGGGCGACGTCGTGCGGATCCGTGAGTGTCGGCCCATCAGCAAAGACAAGAAGTTCTTTGTGGAGGAGATCCTCCAACGGGCGATTGTCGTTGACGAAGCCAACGTGTAACCGATTGAGGAGCGCGTGCCATGATTCAACAGGAAAGTCGGCTCAAAGTAGCCGACAATACGGGAGCAAAGGAACTCTTGACCATCCGCGTCAAGGGGGGCAGCACCCGCCGCTACGCTGCGATCGGTGATGTGATTGTCGCGTCGGTGAAGTCGGCCAGCCCGACGGGGAGCGTCAAGAAGGGCGATGTCGTCCGCGCCGTGATCGTGCGCACGACGCGCCCGGTGCGCCGGGCGGATGGCAGCTACATCCGTTTCGACGAGAATGCGGCCGTCATCATCGACGATAACAAGAACCCGCGCGGGACGCGCATCTTCGGGCCGGTGGCCCGCGAGCTGCGTGAAGGCGGATACATGAAGATCGTCTCGCTGGCGCCGGAAGTTCTGTAGACCGCGCACGCCGAGGAGAAATTACGATGAACCTAAAAATCAGCAAGGGCGACACCGTTGAGGTGATCTCCGGCGACGACAAAGGGCACCGCGGGGAAGTGAACCGGGTGATCCGCAAGAAGAACAAGGATGGCTCCTACGACCCGAATCGCGTCTACGTGATCGTGGCCGGCGCCAACCTGGTCATTCGCCACCAGCGCCGCACCGGCCGTGTCGGCACCCAGACCGGGCGCATCGAGAAAGAAGCGCCGATCCACATCAGCAATGTTATGCTGGTGGGTTCCAACAACAAGCCGACGCGCGCCCGTTACGAAGTGGCCAGCGACGGCAGCAAAGAGCGCGTCGACCGCGAATCCGGTAGCGCCCTGCCGCGACCGAAGAAATAGTCAATGGTTAATTGTCAATTGTCAATTAACATCTGCTGACGGCATTGACTATTAACAATTAACAATTGGCCATTAACACTGCCTGACCTTGCGCCGGACAGACCGGCGCCTGCGGGCAAGGAGATGAGAAGATGAGTGAGACAAAAGAGAATCGGCCGGAGCCGCGCCTGAAAGTCCAGTACCGCGAGGAACTGGTGCCGGCGCTGATGAAAGAGTTCAATTACCGCAACGTGATGCAGGTGCCGCGGCTGGAGAAGATTTCGGTCAACATCGGTCTGGGCGAAGCCATCCAGAACAGCAAGGCGCTCGAAGCAGCGGCTGGCGACCTGGCGATCATGACCGGGCAGAAGCCTGTGATCACCCACGCCAAGAATTCCATCGCCACCTTCAAGCTGCGCGAGGGCATGGCTATCGGCACCAAGGTGACGCTGCGCGGCGCCCGCATGTGGGACTTCCTGGATCGGCTGATCAACATCGTGCTGCCCCGCCAACGCGACTTTCAGGGGATTTCGCCGGATGCGTTCGACGGGCGCGGCAATTACAGTCTGGGGCTGCGCGAGCAGTTGGTCTTCCCGGAGATCAACTACGACAAGGTTGACAAGATTCGCGGTCTGGAGGTGACGATTGTGACCTCTGCCAAGACCGACGAGGAAGCGCGTCGTCTGCTGGCGCTGATGAACATGCCGTTCAAGCGCGCGTAATTGGGTCTGCAAAGAAAGAGGTGTCAGGATGGCAAAAACATCGATCGTGATCCGGGAGAGTCGGCGCAAGTATGCGGTGCGCGTGCGCAACCGCTGCTCGATGTGCGGGCGTCCTCGCGGCTATCTGCGTCGCTTTGGGCTGTGTCGCATCTGCTTCCGCAGCGAAGCATTGCGCGGCAACATCCCAGGCGTCGTTAAGTCAAGTTGGTAATTTTATTCATTTTTGCTCGGTTGCTGACTACAACTTCCACTTTCCGTTTAGAGGTTGCAAGAGCCGCCGAAGGAGAAAACGATGGTCAACGATCCAATTGCTGACATGCTGACTCGCATTCGTAATGCGGGCATGGTCCGGCAGAAGCAGGTGGTGATGCCAAGCTCCAAAATCAAGGTGAGCATCGCCAAGATTCTCCAGGATGAAGGGTTCATCGACACCTTTGGGGTGACCGATGACAAGCCACAGCCGCGCCTTGTGCTGCGGCTGAAGTACACGCCGCTCGGTCGCCCTGTGATTACGGGGTTGGAGCGCGTGAGCAAGCCTGGGCGTCGCTTCTACGCCGGTCACAAGGAAATTCCGTGGGTGCGCAGTGGTCTGGGCATCAACATCGTGTCGACGCCCCAGGGCTTGATGACGGGGCGCAATGCGCGACGTCAGAAGCTCGGCGGCGAGATTCTGTGCAATGTCTGGTAGTCGGGAGGTGGAACAATGTCACGTGTAGGCAAAGCGCCGATCACGGTGCCAGCAAAGGTGACCGTGACGGTGGACAAGGGCAACCTGGTGAAGGTAGCCGGCCCAAAGGGCGCACTGTCGCAGCAGTTCGACCCCGATATGCAGATTGAGATCGAGAACGGCGCGATTCAGGTGAAGCGCCCGACCGATCAGCGCGAACATCGTGCCCAGCATGGGCTGACGCGCGCGCTGCTCAACAACATGGTGACGGGTGTCACGACGGGGTTCACCCGCCGCCTGGAAATTGTCGGCGTGGGCTACAAGGCAGAGAAGCGGGGCAACAACCTGATTCTGTCGGTGGGCAAGAACCATACGGTCGAAATCACACCGCCGTCCAAAGAAATCTCTTTTGAGGTGGACAAGGACGGGCGTGGGTTCACCATCAGCGGCGTCGACAAGGTCGAGGTGGGCGAGTTGGCGGCGACGATCCGCCGGGTGCGGCCGCCGGAACCCTACGCCGGCAAGGGCATCCGCTACGCCGGAGAATATGTGCGCCAAAAGGCCGGTAAGACTGGCAAGACCGGTAAGAAGTAAGGGACGGTAAACCATGGCAAACGTAAGTCGTGAGATTGCGCGGAAGCGCCGCCATGAGCGGGTGCGCAAGAAAGTGTCCGGCACTGCGGGACGCCCGCGCTTGAATGTATATCGCAGCCTGGAGAATATCTACGCCCAGGTGATCGACGACGAAACCGGCGCTACGCTGGTCTCGGCTTCGACGGTGGACAAGGAACTGCGGGGTCCGTTGGCGTCGCTGAACAAGACCGAGCAGGCCAAGGCGGTGGGTAAAGCCGTGGCCGAGCGCGCCAAAGCCAAAGGCATCGAACAGGTGGTCTTTGACCGCGGCGGTTTCCCCTATCATGGTCGCGTCAAGGCGCTGGCCGATGGCAGCCGCGAGGGCGGCCTGGCCTTCTAAGGAGAACAGAGAGATGGCGAGGAAAGAACGAAAAGGCAAAGAGCGTGAGAAGGAACGCGAGGAGCGCCGCGACGAGTTCGAGGAGCGCGTGGTTCATCTTGCGCGTACTGCAAAGGTTGTGAAGGGTGGTCGCCGCTTTGCTTTCCGGGCTGTGGTCGTCGTCGGCGACAAGCAGGGGCGCGTCGGCATCGGCATCGGCAAGGCGCGTGAAGTGCCGGACGCGATCCGCAAGGCGTCCGACCGCGCCAAGAAGCACCTGATCACGGTGCCGCGATTGAACGGCACGATCCCGCACACGGTGCAGGCGCGCTTTGGCGCCGGCGAGGTGCTGCTCAAGCCGGCCAGCCCGGGCACGGGCGTCATCGCCGGCGGTGGTGTGCGCGCGGTGGTGGAAGCCGCAGGCATCAGCGATATTCTGAGCAAGTCGCTGGGCAGCAGCAACATCCTGAATGTAGTGCAGGCGACCTTTGCGGCCTTGCAGGAACTGCAGGATTACCGGCAGACTGCGGTGCAGCGTGGCGTCGATCCGAAGCATCTGGCGCCCTTCTGGCACAAGGAGGAGAGCTATGGCTGAGGTAAAAGAAGTCAAAATGCTCAAGATCAAGCTGGTGCGCAGCCCGATCGGCTACACGGAGAATCAGAAGCTCACCGTCAAGGCCCTGGGTTTGCACCGCATGAACCACGTGGTGGAACGGCCGGACAATCCCGCAATTCGCGGGATGATCAAAACGGTCGGCCACCTGCTGGAAGTCAGCGAATAGTCCGTATACGAAGATAGGAACGTCCAAATGCAATTACATGACCTGCGTCCCGCAGAGGGTTCAACGCAAAAGCGCAAGCGAGTAGGTCGTGGCACTGGGTCCGGCAAGGGCAAAACCAGTGGCCGCGGCCAGAAGGGCCAGAATTCCCGCACCGGTGGTGGCGTGCGCGCCAACTTCGAAGGCGGCCAGTTGCCGCTGACCAAGCGCCTGCCGAAGCTGCGCGGCTTCAACAATCGCTTCAAAGTCTTCTATGTGCCAGTCAACCTGGATCAGCTCGAGCGCCTCTACGGCGAACAGAGCGAGGTGACGCCGGAGACGCTGGCATCGGTGGGGCTGCTGGGCAACGCCAATGACCCGGTGGTCGTGCTGGCGCGCGGCGAAGTGACCAAGCCGCTGGCGGTCAAGGTGCAGCGCATCAGCGCCATCGCCAAGCAGAAAATCGAAGCGGCGGGCGGCTCGGTTGAGTTGCTGCCTTTCGCGGTGAACAAGCGCATGCCGCGCTCGTAACGAAAGGGTCTCGGACATGCTTGAAGCCGTACGCAATGCATTTCGGCTACCAGACCTGCGTCAGAAGCTGCTGATTACCTTCGGCCTGCTGACGCTCTATCGGTTGGCCGCCAATATCCCGCTGCCGGGCGTTGACCAGGAGGCGTTGGCTGCGTTGTTCTCGCAGAACGACAACATCCTGCTCAACCTGCTGAACTTCTTCAGCGGCGGTGGCTTGTCGCGCATGGGCGTCATGGCCCTGGGCGTCTATCCGTACATCACGGCGTCCATTATCTTGCAGTTGCTGATCCCGATCATCCCGGCGCTTGAGGCGCTGAGCAAGGAAGGCGAGCAAGGGCGCAGCCGGCTCAATCAGTACACGCTGTGGCTGACGATTCCGCTGGCCGTGCTCCAGGCGATCGCCCAAGGCACGCTGCTGGCGGCACAAGGCACGGGCGGCGCCAGTGTCCTGCCCAGTTGGGGCTTCACCGGCGGCGATCTGCTGCCGACGCTGACGCTGATTATCGGCATGACCGCCGGCACGATGCTGGGCGTGTGGCTGGGCCAGTTGATCACCGAACAGGGTGTCGGTAACGGCGTCTCGCTGATCATCTTCGCCGGCATCGTCTCCAGCGTGCCGACGCAGTTGCAGTTGCTCTCCAACAACATCGCGATGTTGGTGATCTTCGCCATCATCACCGTGTTGACCGTGATCTTGATCGTCTGGATTCAGGAGGGGCAGCGGCGCATCCCGGTGCAATATGGCAAGCGGGTGCGCACGATGCGCGGGAACCGCATGATGATGGTGGGCGGGCAGAGCACCTACGTGCCGCTGCGCGTCAACACCGCCGGCATGATCCCGCTCATCTTTGCGCAGAGCCTGTTGATCCTGCCCAGCACGCTGGCGAGCTACTTTGTGGCCTCCGATGTAACCTGGATCAGCGCAATTGCGAATGCGATCTACACATTCTTCAATCCGAATGCCTGGGCTTACTGGCTGTTCTACTTCTTGCTGACGGTGATCTTCACCTACTTCTACACCGACGTGCTCTTCCGCCAGCAAAACCTGGCCGACACGCTGCAGAAACAGGGTGGTTTCATCCCCGGCATCCGGCCCGGCCCGCGCACGGAGTCCTACCTGAACGGCGTCTTGCAGCGCATCACGCTGGTGGGCGCCCTCTTCCTGGGCTTCATTGCGGTGCTGCCCTTCGTCGTCGGCACGCTGGCGGATACGATCTTCGGCAGCAGCCTGGGTCAGATCACCGGCTACAACTCGCTGATCATCAGCAGCTCCGGTTTGCTGATTGTGGTGGGTGTGGTGCTCGACACGATGAAGCAGATCGAGGCGCAGTTGACCATGCGCAACTACGAGGGTTTCATTCGGTAAGCGCAGCAGTCAACATGCAGCATACTGGAAAGCACAAGTGGCTTTGCTCAGGAGATTGGTCTCGTGGAGGCCAATCTCCTGATTGCTCAAGATGCAGAACACGCCTAACCTGCTTGAGGAGGAATCATGGCTGAGAAGCGCATGTTCATCGTTCTGCTGGGCGCGCCGGGCGCCGGCAAAGGCACCCAGGCCAAGTTGTTGGAAGAGGCGGCGCAGTTGCCGCAGATCTCGACTGGCGATATCTTCCGCTTCAATCTGAAGAATCAGACGGAGCTAGGGAAACTCGCCAAGAGTTACATGGACACCGGGGCGTTGGTGCCCGACGAAGTGACCATCCGCATGGTGGAGGATCGGCTGCAGCAGCCGGACGCAGCCCGGGGTGCGATCATGGATGGCTTCCCGCGCAATCTGGTGCAGGCTACGGCCTTCGATCTCATGGTCGCCCCATACGGCGGCGTCACCGTCGTGCCGATGATCGGCGTCGATGACGAAGAGGTGATTCGGCGCATTACGGGCCGGCGCTCGTGCAAAAGCTGTGGCGCGATCTATCACGTGCTCTACAACCCGCCGAAGGTGGCGGGCGTCTGCGACAAGGATGGCGGCGAACTGACCCAGCGCGACGACGATCGCGAGGAGACGGTGCGCAACCGGCTTTTTGTCTACTACAAGCAGACGGCGCCGCTGATCGGCTATTACTATGCCAAAGGGCTGTTGGCCGAAGTCGATGGCATGCAGCCGATCGAGGATGTGGCGGCGGCGCTCAAGGCGCTGCTCAAAGTCTAGGCGAGCGTCTGCTCCGTTTGTTGAAGGTTTGATTCGATGTTCAAGCGCACGGGCGCCAAACTGCGCCGCGACGAAAAAACGCAGCAGAAACGCCCCGATCCAGTGCTCAAAAGCCCGCGCGAGATCCAGATCATGCGCGAGGCCGGGCGCATCGTAGCGCGGGTGCACGCAGCGCTGCGCGAGGCGATCCGCCCCGGCGTGAGCACGTTGGATCTCGATCGGCTGGCCGTGGATGTGATGTCCCGCTACAACGCTACGTCCTGCTTTCTGGGCTATCGCGGCTTCCCGGCCAACATCTGCGCAAGCATCAACAATGAGCTGGTGCACGGGATTCCCAATCGTGACCGCGTCCTCAAAGAGGGCGACATCATCAGCATCGACGTGGGCGTGCGCTACCGCGGTTTCATCGGCGACAGCGCCTGGACCTATGCGGTTGGTGCGATCAGCGCCGAAACGCAGCGGCTGATGCAGGTGACGGAAGCCAGCCTCTACGAAGGCATTGCGCAGTCGAAGGCGGGCAACCGCGTGATCGACATCAGCCGGGCTGTGCAGCGCTACGTGGAAAGCCACGGCATGAGCGTCGTGCGCGAGTATACGGGGCATGGCGTCGGCCGGCAGATGCACGAGGCGCCGCAGGTGCTCAACTACGTCAGCGATGACAGCGACGGCCGTATGTTGCTGCGCCCTGGCCTGGTGGTGGCCATCGAGCCGATGGTGCAGGCTGGCACCTGGCAGACGCGCACGCTCAAGGACAATTGGACCGTCGTCAGCAAAGACGGCAGCATGGCGGCTCATTTCGAGCACACAGTAGCAATTACCAATTCAGGGCCGGAAATTTTGACGCTGCCTTGACCTTGTGATATTGTAATAGAGTTGCGCCAAGTACTTCGCAACGTTGTTGCATTGGCGCCGCACAGGTGTAGCACCCGTGCGATGACAGAAAACTACAGGACGCAAATCCAGCGGACTGTACGAAGATAGTGAGGGTGACATCATGAAAGTTCGACCATCGGTCAAACGAATCTGTGAGAACTGCAAAGTGGTGCGCCGGCGTGGTGTGCTCTACGTGATCTGCAAGAACCCGAAGCACAAGCAGCGCCAGGGCTAAGCGCAGAAAGAGGAGCAAACGCAATGGCACGTATCTCTGGTGTTGATATTCCACGCGATAAGCGTGTGGTCATCTCGTTGACGTATATCTACGGCATCGGCAAGACCACGAGTGAAAAGATTCTCGATGCGACGGGCATTGGCCACGACAAGCGCGTCAAGGATCTGGATGAGGCCGAACTGACCCGGCTGCGCGAATTCATCGACCGCAACTATCTGGTCGAAGGTGACCTGCGCCGCGAAGTCAACATGAACATCAAGCGCCTGATCGAGATCGGGTCGTATCGTGGTGTTCGGCATCGCCGCAACCTGCCGACCCGTGGCCAGCGCACGCGCACCAATGCGCGCACCCGCCGTGGTGTTCGCAAGACCGTGGCCGGCAAGAAGAAGGCGGCGCGCAAGTAAGTGACGCACCGTGGCTCGCTGTGAACTGGTTTCTCTTTGGGAAGCCGGGCGGCGAGGGCGGAACCTGGAAGCATGTAAGAGACGGAGAGAGAAATGGCTCGACCTCAACGAACGCGACGCGATCGCCGCACAGCACGCAAGGAAAAGAAAAGCGTGCCTGTCGGGCAGGTTCACATTCACGCTGCGTTCAACAATACGATCATCACGATTACCGATCTGCGCGGCAACACCCTGTGTTGGGCAAGCAGCGGCAGCGCCGGTTTCAAGGGCAGCCGCAAGT
The DNA here is from genome assembly GCA_026645635.1 of Caldilineaceae bacterium. Taxonomy (GTDB): domain Bacteria; phylum Chloroflexota; class Anaerolineae; order Caldilineales; family Caldilineaceae; genus Fredericiella. Next base: position 1,458 of record JAPKMV010000022.1, on the reverse strand, counting down.
CGACGCCCTTTGCAGGCCAGTTGGCGGCGCAGAATGCAGCGCAGCAGGCACGCGGCGATTTCAACATGCGTGAAGTCGATGTCTTCGTCAAGGGGCCTGGCCCCGGCCGCGAAAGCTCGATCCGTTCCGTACAGGGCGCCGGCCTGATCGTGCGTTCGATCACCGACATCACGCCGATCCCGCACAACGGCTGCCGGCCGCCCAAGAAGCGGCGCGTCTAGGCGCGGAGAGCCAGGCGCCAGCACACAAGGCACGGCGTCGCAGGTGGCCGAATTCGGCTGTGGACAATGTGACAGGTGGCGTGCTTGCATGCCACCTGTTTTGCCGCAACGGGCGAACACAACGTGTTGCCGGTCGCGGTCATTGAGTGAAATGGTACGCTAACGATTCATTTGAGCCGGGTGGCCCACGCAAGCAGTAGACTGCTTGGCCACCGTGTGGTGGGTGTGGGCTAAAAGGTCAGCGGAGGAAAAATGGCACGATATTCAGATGCAGTTTGCAAGTTGTGCCGGCGTGAAGGCATGAAGCTCTTCCTCAAAGGGGAGCGCTGCCTCAGCCCGAAGTGCGCGATGGAGCGCCGGGCTTTCCCGCCGGGGATTCATGGGAAGAAGCAGACCTTCAAGCGCAAGACGTCGGACTACGGCGTGCAGTTGCGCGAGAAGCAGAAGGCGCGCCGCATCTACGGCGTGATGGAGCGCCAGTTCCGCCGCTACTTCGAGGAAGCGAACCGCGCCACCGGTCTGACCGGCATCAACCTGCTTTCGATGCTCGAACGCCGGCTGGACAACGTGGTCTACCGCTTGGGCTTCGCTGACAGCCGCGCCCAGGCGCGACAGATCGTGCGCCACGGCCACTTCGAGGTAAACGGTCGCAAGACTGACATTCCCTCGTTCCAGGTGAGCATCGGCGACGTGATCAGCGTGCGGCAGAGTGCGGTCAGCAAGATCTACTTCAAGGATCGCGCACAGTTGATGCAGAGCGGCGCGCGCATTCCCAACTGGCTGCGTTTGAATCTGGCAGGCATGAGCGCCGAAGTTTTGGCGAACCCGGCCCGCGAAGACACCGAGATTCCGCTGAACGAGCAGTTGATCGTCGAGTACTACAGCCGGTAATCAATTGTGAATTGTCGATGGTCAATTGTCGATAGTTGGCCTGCGTGAGTCGGCCTGGGGACAAGCGACCCTTGATAGTTGACTGTTGGAATTTCCTGGGAGGGTACGCCATTGTTGAACATGGTTCTGCCTAAAATCGAGACCGAAGCGATGTCCCAGAGCTACGGCCACTTTGTGATCAGCCCGCTGGAAAGCGGTTATGGCATCACGGTTGGCAACGCTCTGCGGCGTGTGCTGCTCTCCAGTTTACCTGGCGCAGCCGTCACCTCGATTCGAATCAATGGGATTCACCACGAGTTTTCCGTGGTACCCCATGTGCGCGAAGATATGACGCGCCTGATTTTGA
>JAPKMV010000229.1 GCA_026645635.1 Caldilineaceae bacterium | reverse complement strand
CCGGCATTCCCGCGCGCAACGCCACGATGCGCGCCATGTTCATGCCTTGCTCCGCCTCCGGGAAGGCACAGCCCAGCACGATGTCCTCCACCTCATTCTTGTCGATGCCGCTGCGCTCGATGACCGCGTTGATCACCGCCGCCGCCAGTTCATCCGGCCGCGTCGTGCGCAGCGCCCCCTTCGGCGCCTTCCCTACAGCCGTCCGTGCGGCGGCAACGATTACAGCATTACGCATGTTTGTTCTCCCTAGAGTACTCTCAATCAGAAATCAGATTTGACGCAGAGACGCGGAGAGGCAGAGATTCGCAGAGAACTGCAATCGAGCGATCGCAACTGTTGATCGCATCTTCTTTGCGACTTCGCGTCCACACGGTCAGAAACTGTTTGTAAAGATTCCTTTGACGCAGAGACGGAAAGGTTCGCAGAGGAAAAACAGAGAAGTCCTACATGCGTGTTCTCTGCATTTCTCTGCATCTTTGCGCCTCTACGTTGAAGTAGGTTACTTTTCAAACAGCCTCCTAGAGCTTATTGGCGACACGATGGAAGCCGTCTTTTAGCAGTAGCTCGCCAAAGTTGATGACAAGCGCTAGCTTCAAGCCCGACACGCGCAGATAAGTCAGAGCCTGCGCTTCGAAGACCGGGTTGTATTCTGTGGTTGCTTTGCACTCAACAATCACTTTACTCTCCACGACTAGATCCAATCGCAATGGAGTGGCTAGAATGAACCCTTTGTAGCGGACAGGCAGCGACGCCTGTCGTGCAACTTGCAGCCCACGCTGAGTCAGTTCCCAGACCAACGCCTCCTCATAAACGCTTTCTAGAAGACCTGGCCCGCCCAACGTGCGATGCACCTCAATTGCACAATCCAGAATGACTCCGCTGACTTCGTTCTCTGTCAAGGTTCGTATCCTGCGTTTCTCTTGCTCTTCCTTCCTCTGCGCATCTCCGCGTCTTCGCGCCTCTGCGTCAAATTGCCTCAGTTACGAAGAGGCTTGTTATTCTCCAGCATGTACTGGATGCGATCCTGCGTCTTCTTGTTGCCGACGAGGCTCAGGAAGGCTTCGCGTTCCAGGTCGAGGAAGTACTGCTCGTCCATCCACTGCCCCTGGCTCAGGTCGCCGCCGGCCAGGATGTAGCCGAGCTTGCGCGCCACGACGCCGTCGTATTCGCTGATGTAGCCGCCCTGGATCATGCCGTGCACTTCGACGTTTACCGCGGCCACCACGTCGCGGCCCGCGGCGTAGACGTTGCCCTTGACGTTCGGCGCCCGGTGGCCCGCGGCGTTCATCGCCAGCACCACCTGCTTGGCCTCGGCGATGCGATGGTCGCTGTTGAGGACGACGCGGTCGTCGGCGCTCAGGAAGCCCAGTTCACGCGCTTCTTCACCCGAAGTCGACACCTTGGCAAAGCCGACGGTCTCGAAGACGCGGCGCAGGTAAGGCGTGGGATTGACATTGGTGGCGTTCATGTGCGGGCTGATGTGGCGGCGCACCATCTCTTTGCAGCCGCCCCAGCCGGGGATGACGCCGATGCCCACCTCGACCAGCCCCATGTAGGTCTCGGCGTCGGCGACGATGCGATCCGCGGCCAGGCAGATCTCGCAGCCGCCGCCCAGCGCCATCTGATGCGGCGCGGCAACCACCGGCTTGGGCGCGCTGCGGAAGCCCATGAACGCATCCTGGCCGAACTTGATCATCATCTCCAGTTCGTTCCACATGTTGCTCTGCACCGCCAGCATCATGGCGAAGATGTTTGCGCCCACGGCGAAGTTCTTGCCGTCGTTGGCGATGACCAGGCCGGTGGCGTTGCCATAGAGCCGCTCGATCGCTTCCTGCATGATCTCGAACATGGGGCCGTCGAGGGCGTTGACGCGGGTGTGCCAGTCGAGCAGCATCACGCCGTCGCCGATGTCCCACAGGCTGGCCATCTCGTTGCCCGCCAGCTCCTTGCGCGTGCGGCGGATGTCCTTCATCGCCAGCACCTTGGGGCCGCGCACCAGTTCCACGTAATCTTTGCAGCCAGGGTCATAGACCATCTGCTTGCTGCCGGCGTAGGTGTAGAAACTCTCCTTGCCGGACGCCAGCATCTGCTTGACCCACGGCGCCACGGTGACGCCCTCGCCTTCGAGCCGGGCCACCGTCTGCTTGACGCCCAACGCGTCCCAGGTCTCGAACGGCCCCATCTCCCAGGCAAACCCCCACTTCATGGCGTTGTCGATGTCCACCAGGCTGTCGGCGATCTCCGGCACGCGCTTCGACGCGTAGGCCATCGTGCGCGAGAGGGTGTGCCAGACCAGCTCGCCCGCCTCGTCGTTGGCCTCGGCCAGCGCCTTGAGCCGCTCGCCAATCGGCAGGTTGCGCGCGTCGCCGACGCTGCTCCACTTCTGCTTCTTGGGCGCAACATATTCCAGCTTGCCGTCCTCGGCTGCGGTCTGCAGGTCAAGACCCCAGAAGGACTTCTTGCCCTTTTCGTCCACCACGGTCTTGTAGAAGCCCTGGCCGCTCTTCGTGCCGAGCATTTTGTTCGCCACCAACGCCTTCATCACCGCCGTGCCATACTCGCCGCGCAGAATCTCGCGGTCCTCGTCCTCGGGGATCAGACCATAGAGGTTCTCCCCCACCATCGCCATCACGTCGATGCCGACGATGTCGTTGAGGCGGAAGGTGCCGGTCTTCGGGCGGCCCAGCAGCGGCCCGGTGAGCGTATCCACCGCTTCGACGCTGTAGCCGTTCTCGATGGCGAACTCCATGAGGTCGCTCTGGATGAAGCTGATCATGCGGTTGGCGACGAAGTTGGGCGTGTCCTTGCAGACCACCACACCCTTGCCCAGCACATTCTCGGCAAACTCCTTCATGCGCGCCACGGTGGCCGGGTCGGTGTCTGGCGTGGGGATGATCTCCAGCAGGTGCAGGTAGCGGGGCGGGTTGAAGAAGTGGGTGCCCAGGAAACGCTGCTTGAAAGCCGGCGTGCGCCCTTCGCTCATGATGTGGATCGGAATGCCGGAGGTGTTGCTGCTGATGATGGCGCCGGCGGGCGCCACGCGCTCGATGCGCTCCATCAGCGCCTGCTTGGGGCCGGGGCGCTCCACGATCACCTCGATCACCCAGTCGCTCTTCTGGACGGCGGCGTCGAAGTCATCTTCCAGGTTGCCGACGCTGACCAGGTTGGCGGCGCTCTTGGTGAAGAGATTCGACGGGTTGGCCTTGACCATGCGGTCGTAGCCGGCTTGTACGATGCGGTTGCGCACCTTGCGGTCGGTCAGGGTCAGGCCGGCGGCCTGTTCCTCGGGCGTCAGCTCTCCGGGCACGATGTCCAACAGCGAGCAGCGGATGCCCGCGTTGGCCAGATGCCCGGCAATCGCCGCGCCCATGGTCCCCGCGCCGATCACGGTGACGTACTCAATTCCATACGGCATGAGTATAGGCTCCTTGTCAACGAATTCAGGATACTGGGGCAAAGAAAGAGGCGGCAGACCATCGGCGAACACAGTGGCCCGTCGCAGGAAAAAAACGCCGCTTCGGGCAGTAGTTTGGCATGGGGGTGTTTTGAAAGGGTTTTGGGGGGATTGGAGATTGGAGATTGGAGATTGGAGATTGGAGATTGGAGACTGGAGATTAGGAGATTGAGAGATTGAGAGATTGAGAGATTGAGAGATTAGGAGACGGCGAAGCAATCTCCTAATCTCCTAATCTCTCAATCTCCTGTCTCCTACCGATTCACCATCGGCAGATAGTGGAACGTCTCCACATAGACGCGCGCGCGGGTCAGCGGATCGCCCAGCAACAGGAAGGTCATGGCTGCGTCCAGGTTGACGGGCGCCACGGTGAGGAGTTCATCGTAGCCGGCCTCGACCAGCGCCCCCAGGGGCGAGTCCATGGTGGGGCCTGCCCACAGCCGGTTCATGAAACCGGTTTGCAGCCGGTCATGGCCGTGCGCCACGGTGAGACCCGCCGGCCCCCAAATGGCGACGGCGCCGCCGGCCGGACGCCGGAAGAGAATCTCATCGAGGACGCCCACGTTGGTCGGCCGGGCATAACTGGCGGTGTAACAGGTCATCGCCAACATGATGAAGTACTTGTCCTGATTGGTGAGCAAGAAATTCGCCGTGTTGGTGTTCATCAGATAATTGACCCGATTTTCGGGGCCAGCGTAGGTGCGCGCATACTGGAAGTGATTGCTGTGGCCATTGTAGACCACCAGGCCGGCGCCCTTGCTCAATTCGGCAACCACGCCGTCGTGCACCTTGTCCGTATCGGCGATGCGCCACGGATCAATTGCCCCCCGGGCATCGGTGACAAAGTAGCCGGGACGCCCAGGCGCCGGCACCGGCCCGCCCAGCGTGTTCTTGCGCACGGCGCGATTGGGCGCCGGGTCATAGTAGATGCGCGTCGGTTTTGTCCCGCGCGGGAAGAGATCGACCACCGCATCGGAGATCGTGCCGAAATCGCCGGCGTCGTCCAGCTTGGCATACTGGTTGGCGTCTATTTCCAGAATGTAGTTGTCGGCGAGAATGACATGCCGTTTCCGCCACTCGTCGCCCATGCCGCCCTGCGTCTCATAGGTGATGATCTTCTGCACCACCGTTGTCAACTCGGCGGCGCTGCGCACGGGGAAACGCCCCAGCCAGACATCGGCGGCAAAGAATGCGGTCTGTGCGCCGCCGCCGTTGAATTTGTTATCGCCGGTGACGGGGTCGTCGCCGTTGAGCTGCGCAAAACAAGCCTCACACGGCGCCTCGCGGATGAACGGGTCCACATCAGCCATGAAGGGCGTGACCAGGTTCTCGTTGATCAGACCCTGATAGCCGTGCGGGTCGTAGGTGCCATCGCCGACCAGCACCACCGAAATCTTGCGATTCGGGTTCTGCCAGTCACTGCGATGGCGCAGGAAGTTGCGGATCGCCAGCGCGGAAACATAGCCGTAGCCGTAGACATCATTGATCGCCGCCACATCGACGAAGAGCGGCGCATAGCCCTGGCTGCGGCGCAGCTCGAAGAGCGGCTGCAGCGCATCGGCGAACTGGGCGGGGCCGATGTAAATTGCGTCCGCCGCCTGCACATTGCCCAGATTCGTCTCCGGCTGTGCGATAACAACAGGCTTGGCGAGTTTGCTCAAGTCGGCGAGAACATAATGGCGCGGGACGGCGCTCGGCGCCTGGTTGAAGCCGGCGCCTGTGCCCGGCACGACAAACGGGCGCAGCGGGTTGGTCACATCATAGAGCCGCCAGCGCAGGAAACTGGGCGCGGCCGCTGCTGCGCCGGATGACGGATCGGTCGTGGGTGCGGAGACCGGCGGCGCGACTTCCGCCGCCCGCCCCGGGCGCGCACCTGCCATCACGATGGGCAGCAGCACGCCATAGGCGCCGCCGGGCAGGTTGTTCCAGGTGTAGCTCCAGGCGCCGGCGTCAGTCCAGAAATCGGCGCCCTGGTCGCGAAAGTCCAATTGCACCGGCCGCTGCCAGGAAACCCGGTCGAGCTTGATGCCCAGCGGGTGAATGCTCGGCATGAGTTTGATGAGCATGTTCTGGCTGACGCCGGTCATGGTGATGGGGAGCGTCCAGTTGTGCTGCAACTGGCAGCCCGGCGCCGGATTCCAGACCGCCTGCTTCTCTTCATTGCCCAATGCAACATTGAGGCGATAGCTGTTAAGGTTGGCCAGGCAGGCGCTGTCGGGCGGGCGCACCCAAACGGTGAGTCCCACGGTGAACACGCCGGCGGTGTTGAGCAGCGGCAGCGCCGAAGGGGCGGCGACCGTGGCCGTCGGCGCGTTCAACGGACTCATGCTGGGGTCGGTGCGCATGTCGGCGTTGAACCAGTGGTCGCCGTCCGGCCCGGCGTAGATGGAGTCGTAGGTCAGGTTTTCATTCCACTCGCCGCGCGTATAGGTCTTGCCTGGGGCGGCGGCTGGCGCGGCAACTGCAGTCGTCACCCGCGCCCGCACGCCGGGAACGGACGACAGCCAATAGAAGTCGGCGTCGTTCCAGCGGTCACCGGGCTTCGGCGCATAGAAGCGTAGTCGGTCGCCGCCGATCTCCAACGCCACCTCGCTGCCCTTGTACATCAGGCGCAGGCTGGCGGGGTCGCTCACGCCGCCCAGTTCGGCAAAGGTGACTTCGTGGATGCCGGGTTCCGTGACGAT
>JAPKMV010000228.1 GCA_026645635.1 Caldilineaceae bacterium | reverse complement strand
GGAGGAGATGTGCAATGGGGATTTGTGGGGTTGTGGGGTGTTGGGGTTGTGGGGTGGCTTCTCGGCGCCCCACAACCCCAACACCCCACAACCCCAATCTCCCAATCTCCAATCTCCCCCTACCCCGGAATCGCCGGCGTATCGATCAACGCCACCGCGGCGTCGATCTCCGCCTGGGTCATCTCGTGCTTCTGCAGGCGCCCGGCGAAGTAGGCTTCGTAGGAGGCCATGTCGAAGTTGCCGTGACCGCAGAGGTTGAAGAGGATCGTCTTGCTCACGCCCTCCTCCTTGGCGATCTGCGCCTCGCGGATCGCCTGGGCGATGCCGTGGTTGGCTTCCGGCGCGGGGATGATGCCCTCGGCCTTCGCAAAGAGCACGCCCGCCTCGAAGGTCTCGATCTGATCCACGGCCGCCGCCTCGATGATGCCATCCTTGAGCAACTGGCTGACGATGACGCCCGCGCCGTGATAGCGCAGCCCGCCGGCGTGAATCTTCGCCGGCACGAAGGTGTGGCCCAGGGTATACATCGGCAGCAGCGGCGTCATGCCCACCGTGTCGCCGAAGTCGTAGCGGAAGACGCCGCGCGTGAGCTTCGGGCAGGAGGTCGGCTCCACGGCGATGGCGCGCAGTTTCTTCCCTTGCGTGAGCTTGTGGCGCAGGAAGGGGAAGGAGATGCCCGCAAAATTGGAGCCGCCGCCAAAGGGCGCGATCACGATGTCGGGGAAGTCGCCCGCCAGTTCCATCTGCTTGAGCGCCTCCTGGCCGATCACCGTCTGATGCAGCAGCACGTGGTTGAGCACGCTGCCCAGTGAATATTTGGCGTCGTCGTTGGTGGCGGCAATTTCCACCGCCTCGGAGATGGCGATGCCCAGGCTGCCCGGCGAGTCGGGGTCCTGCGCCAGAATCTGGCGGCCGGCGTTGGTGCGGTCAGAGGGCGACGCATAGACGCTGGCGCCCCACGCGTTCATCATCATCTTGCGGTAGGGCTTCTGCTCGTAGGAGATCTTGACCATGTAGATCTCACACTCCATGCCGAAGAGGTTGCAGGCAAAGGCCAACGCGCTGCCCCATTGCCCCGCGCCCGTCTCCGTGGTGATGCGCTTGACGCCCTCTTGCTTGTTGTAGTAGGCCTGCGGCACCGCGGTGTTGGGCTTGTGCGAGCCGGCGGGGCTGACGCCTTCGTACTTGTAGTAAATTTTGGCGGGCGTATCCAGCACCTGCTCCAGCCGGCGGGCGCGGAAGAGCGGCGTCGGGCGCCAGAGCCGGTAGATGTCGCGCACTTCATCGGGAATCTCGATCCACGGTTCGGCGCTCACCTCCTGCTTGATCAGTTCCATGGGAAAGAGCGGCGCCAGCGCCTCCGGGCCAATCGGCTCGTGGGTGGCCGGGTGCAGCGGCGGCAGCGGCTTGTTGGGCATGTCGGCGGTGATGTTGTACCAGTGTTCGGGGATGTCGCGTTCGTCAAGCAAATACTTGGTCTGTTCGCTCATGGCAGTCTCCAGAAATGGGTGTGAAAAGTGGATGGACGCGGCAATACAGAAAAACGGGTCAAGACGGCGCTGTTTGACGGCAATTTTTCGAGTGTGGTACATTCTACCCGAAACGGATGACAGAACGCCAAGCGCATTTGTTTACGAACAAAGAACCACCGGCACGAATTGCACGAATTGCACGAATTGCACGAATGTTGACGAATTTCTACGAATTATTGCTATCTTCTCTAATGACCTGGGAAGCGCCAACCGTACCCCGCAATTGCTTTTCATTCGTCAGAATTCGTGCAGTTCGTGACCTGATCTTTTGAAGCAGAAGGCCGGTAAAGCCGGTGCGAGCGGTTGCAAGCCGTGGCTGCCTATCGGCTTGGGGGTTGCGTGCGGTTGAAAACCGCACCTGCGATTGAAGGTGCATCTATGACCGAACTCTCCACCCGCGACCCATCGCCGCCGATCGGCCTGGGCGTCCATGCCGTGCTCGAACTGGTAAGCCGCGACGGCGCCAGCGAGGAACTGGCGGTGGACATCGTGCCGGACGCCGCTGCGGACATCGACGCGGGGCTGCTGGGCGTGGGCGCGCCGCTGGCGAAGGCGGTGCTCGGCAAGCGCGCCGGCAGCAGCACGCCCTACACCGCCGGCGACCTGACCGCGATCCGCGTACTGCGCGTCACCTGGGCCGACGAGGAGGCGGCGCGGCTGTCCGCAGCGCGGCGGCAGGAAGCCATCGACCGCACGACGCGCGCCGTCGCCAAGACGGCGGCGGAGACCTTCGCCTCCACCTTCGAGGGCAAGTGGGGCGGCTACAACCCGGACGGCATGGAGCACTGGGACAAATTCGAGGAGAACAAATAGATGAGCGTCACGCCGCCTGCCACCTTCACCACCGCGCGCCTGCATCTGCGCCAGCCGACGTTGGGCGACGCCCCCACCCTCTTCGCCCGCTACACGCAGGACCCGGAAGTTGCGCGCTACATGGTCTGGCGCCCGCACACCAGCGTGGTGGAGACCGAGCGCTTTCTGCAGCGCTGCGTTTCAGTCTGGGCTGACAACTCGGCCTTTCCCTACGTGATCGAGCGGCGGGAGGACGGCTTGCTCCTCGGCATGATCGAGTTTCGCGTCGACGATTTCAAGGCCGAGTTCGGCTATGTCCTGGCGCGCGACGCGTGGGGCCGCGGCTACATGCCCGAGGCGCTCACCTGCCTGGTGGAGTGGGTGCTGGCGCAGCCCACCATCTACCGCGCCGCTGCTTTTCACGATGTGGACAACCCGGCGTCGGGCCGCGTCATGCAAAAGGCGGGCATGGTCTATGAGGGGCTGCTGCGCCGCTACAGCAGCCACCCCAACGTCAGCGACGAACCGCGCGACTGCTACATCTATGCGCGCTGCCGGTGAGTGGACGCACAACGATCTCACGCCAAGACGCAAAGACACCAAGAGAATGCGCTTGGGCGTCCAGATGGAGATCGGAATAGAACGCGGATGACGCGGATTGGGCGGATTTGCGCTGATCTGATCCGCATCGATCCGCCCAATCCGCGTCATCCGCGTCCTATTTCAACTGGCGGAACGGTTACTTTGCATCTTGGCGCCTTTGCGTCTTGGCGTGACAAGGAATAACAACATTGCTCGCAAAATACCTCATTGCTGCGCTCCAGGCACTGGGCATCAACGCCGTGCCCGTGGTGGGCATGTTCGCCGCCGACTGGTCGGTGGAGACGGCGATGCTGCTCTACCTGCTGGAGAACCTGATTGGCATTCCCCTGGCCGCGCTGTTGGTACGGCTGCTGGCGCCCGCGCGGGAAGATGCGCCGGGGATGCGCGTGCGCCATCGCCGCGAGATTCTGAACACCTACCTGATCGTCGCCCTGAGTTTCTCCCTGGGCAGCGCGATCTTCATCCTCTTCGTCGTCTACCGCACCACCAATGGCCAGGTTGACCTCACCGGTCTGCGCACGGGCTTGGGCGCCATTGCGCTCTTTGCCCTGCTTGGCTTTCTCGTCGACCTGGTCTACATGCGCCCGCTCTCGCTGCCCCGTGCCGAAAAGGTGCTGGAGCGCAGCCTGGGCCGCATCTTCCTGCTCTACCTGGCGGTCTTCGTGGGCATGTTTCTCGCCATCTTCGGCCTCGCTTCCTTCTTCATCCCCTTTGTCGTGTTGAAGACGATGGTGGACATCGGCTATCTGCTGCAGGCGTTTCCGGGCACGCGGCGCGCCGAGGAGACCGCGCCAACCGACGCCGCAGAGGCCGCGCCCTCGTTCTGGCGCAATGTTACCATCTCCTGGAAACGCCGGCCCCGCTAGACAGCCCGGCGTCGCGACCTGTGGTACACTGCATCGACGATGGCGTACATGCACACTGCGCGACAGCGTTTGCTGCGCACACCGCTCTTCTACAAGATTCTTCTCGCCAACCTGGCAATTGTGGCGTTGGGCGCTGTCGCCGGCACGATCATTACCGTCTGGCATGTCCAACAATACCCCGACCAGGTGCACACCGAGCTGATTTTTCTCTTTGCCGCCGCCGGCCTGCTCATCTCCTTTGTCGTCAACCGCTGGGTGCTCCAGCGCGCCCTCGAACCGCTCGACCGGCTGCAGAATGCCGTAGACGACGTCCGCAGCGGTGCGGCCGACGTGCGCGTCACCCTGGGCGAATTCAGCGACGAGCGCTTCGACCGTCTGGGTGAGACCTTCAACCAGATGCTGACACAGCTTGAACAGGCCGCGCTGGAACAGCAGAACCTCTCGCGCCTGATCTTGCAGGCGCAAGAAGAGGAACGCTATCGCCTGGCGCGCGAGCTGCACGACGAAGCCGCGCAGGCGCTGACGTCGCTGTTGGTGCGGCTGCGGCTATTGGAGCGGGCGCAAGACCCGGCGGAAGCGCAGAAGCGGGTGCAAGAACTGCGCGAACTGACTGCCCAGGCATTGGAAGAAGTGCGCCGTGTGGCGCTGGATCTCCGGCCTACGATTCTCGACGACCTGGGGCTGGCGCCGGCGCTGGAATGGCGCGTCGACGAGTTCAACCGGTTGGACGGCGTCCAGGCGCACTTCGAGAGCGCTGGCATGGACCGGCGGCTGCCGCGCCCGATAGAACTCACGCTCTACCGCGTTGGCCAGGAGGCGCTGAGCAATGTGGGGCGCCACGCCGCCGCCACGGAGGTGCGAGTCAGGTTGGTGCGCCACGCCGATGCGGTGCAGTTGGAAGTGGCCGATAACGGCCGCGGCTTCGACGCCAACCTGCCTGCCGCCCCGGGCCGCCGCAGCCTGGGTTTGCTGGGGATGCGCGAACGCATGGGGATGATCGGCGGCGCGCTGGAAGTGATCACGGCGCCGGCTGCTGGCACACGAATCATGGCCGTCGCCCCGATCGCGGAGGCGATTCTTTCACCAGCGGATGAAGAGGCAGGGTCTTCATGACCAAAACACGCGTGCTGTTGGTGGACGACCACATGGTCGTGCGCATCGGGTTGAAGGCGCTGATCGACGCCGAGCCGGACCTGGCGGTGGTGGGCGAGGCGGGCAACGGCCTGGAGGCGCTTGCCCAGGCGCGCGCCCTTGTCCCGGACGTGATCGTGATGGACATCTCCATGCCGGAAATGGATGGGCTGGAGGCGACGCGCCGCATCCGCGCCGAACTCCCCCAGTGCTGCGTGTTGATTCTCACCGTGCACGCGCAGGAGCGTTACCTCTTCCCCGTGCTCAAGGCGGGCGCGGCGGGCTATGTGCTCAAGTCCACCGTGGATACGGAACTGCTCGACGCCATTCGCACCGTGGCGCGAGGCGGCGCTTTTCTCTATCCCTCAGCCACCAAGCTGCTGCTGGAAGACTATCTCGGCCAGTTGCAGCGGGGCGGTTCGCCCGACGCCTACGAAACCTTGAGCGAGCGCGAGCGGGAAGTGCTCAAGCTGCTGGCGTTGGGCTACACTGCGGCGCAGGTGGGCGACAAGCTGGCGCTCAGCCCCAAGACAGTGGAGACCTACCGCGGCCGTATCATGGAGAAACTCAATCTCACCGGTCGCGCCGACCTGATCCAATACGCCCTGGCGCGGGGGCTGCTGGCAGAATACACGTGAGACGCCGCTGATTCCCGCCCCACCACCCCGAACAACAATAGACTTTATCGGCAGTAGCTTTTGGGGCACGCAAAGACGCAAAGTCGCAAAGCGTTTTTCTCCTGGCGTCTTTGCGCCTTCGCATGAGATTCCTTATCGTCGATAAAGACTAGTGTAGGCCAAAACACAGCAACAAATTCCCCGGCGCATGTATTTTCTCCTGGCCATCCTGCTCTGTGTCGGCAAGGTGCAGCAACAAGGCTGCGGCGCCGAACGATGCAGAACGGGTTGAACTACCAGAGAGGAATGACGAGATGCGAAACCTAACTACACTATTGATAGCCACCCTGGCAGCGCTAGGGCTGATCTGGGGCAGCGCCGGCGCAAGCTGTACGCTCAACGGCACGCGGGTCGATGGCAACATCACCGTGGGCAGCAACGCCACGCTGCTGGCCACCGGTGTGATCGTGGGCGGCAACATTCAGGCGGATGGCGCGGCGGACGTGACAGTCAACAACAACGCGACGGTGGGCGGCGACATCCAGGTGAAACAGGGCGGCAGCTCCACGGTCAACCAGGTGCGCGTCATCGGCAACATCCAGTT
>JAPKMV010000227.1 GCA_026645635.1 Caldilineaceae bacterium | reverse complement strand
TGCGATGGTGATGGGCAGGACGTAGGGTTCAAAAAAGGGGGTGACGATCTCCAGCCCCTCGACCGCCGAAAGCACCGAGATGGCCGGCGTGATCATCCCGTCGCCGTAGAGCAGCGCCGTGCCGAACAGCCCGAGCATCACCAGCGTCCAGCGCTGCGTCCCGGCGAGCAGCACCCGGCTCTTGGCCCCGATCAGCGCAGTGAGCGCCAGGATGCCGCCCTCGCCGTGGTTGTCGGCGCGCATGACAAAGACCAGGTACTTGATCGTGATCACGATGATCAGCGACCAGAAGATCAGCGAGAGCACGCCGAGAATGTTGTTGGCGGCGATGGCGATGCCGTGGTTGGCGTGAAAAGACTCGCGGAAGGCGTAGAGCGGGCTGGTGCCGATGTCGCCGTAGACGACGCCCAGCGCGCCCAGCGCCAGGAGGAGCAGATGTTTGCCGGAGGGTGCGGTGGCGTGGCTGTGGCTCTCACTGCTGCTGATCGATTCTGTCATCAAATCCCAACCCTATTCGGCTACAGGCAGAGTCACCGTAAAGCGGCTGCCCTGTCCGGGTTCACTCTCCACCGATACCTGGCCGCGCAGCAGCGAGACCATCTTGTAGACATAGGCCAGGCCGATGCCTGTACCGGCGAACCGTCGCGTCAGCCCTTGATCGGCCTGGGTGAACGGCTCGAACAGTGACTGCTGCTGCTCCGCCGACATGCCGATACCAGTATCCCACACAACCAGACGCACAGCACCTTCGGCCAGGCTCGCAGTGACGCCGACCGCGCCGCCGTCGGGTGTAAATTTGACGGCATTGTCCAACAGCATGGCCACAATGTTGATCACACCGTCGGCATTGGCAGGAATCGTCAAGTCGGGCGGCGTCACCTCCAGCGCGATCGTCTGATGCTTGCGTTCGGCCCGGGGTTGGATGGTGCGCACGCCGCTGGCGCACAGTTCCAGCAGCCGGCATTGTTCCCATTCCAGCGGTGTATGCTCCGCCATGAGACTGGTGTAACGCAGCACGTCGTTGACCGTAGCAAGCAGCCGCTCGCCGCTCTCACGGATGTGCGTCACATAGCGCAACTGATCCTGGTTCAGCACCCCGCGCGTCTGTGCTTCCAACAACTCACTCATCGTCAGGATGCCGGTCAACGGCGTGCGCAGTTCGTGGGAGATTGCCGCCATGAACGCATCCTTGCCGGCGTTGGCCCGGTGCAATTCACTGATCGTCGCTGCGAGTTCAGCCGTGCGCGCAACAACCCGTTCTTCCAACCTGGCGTTGGTCTCGTGCAGCATCTGCTGCAATGCCTTATGTTCGGTGATGTCACGGGAGATCGAGACCACCTCGCGGCCGGAGCCGCTGCGCTCAAAGCCCTGGTACACCGTCTCCATATCGCGCATCTCCCCTGATTGGGTAAGCTGACGATATTCGACCCGCACCACTTCGCCCGGCCGGTTCAGACAGCGACAGACCGCGGCGCGCATCTTGCGCCAGTTTTCTATGCTCAGATCATCCAGCCCCAGCGCCGCCAACTGCATGGCTGACGGCTCGTCGCTGCAGCCGGCGACGCTGAGATTCAGCAGCGCATGGTCGGCCTGCCCTGCTCCCGCCTGCGCAGCGTCTGTCGCGCCGGCTGGGTCTGTCCCAAGCAGTTGCTGCAGCCCATGTTCGTCCCAGACGGAGATTTGATCGGGCGAGTTTTGCACAACCAGACGGAGCCGTTCCTCGCTATCGCGCAGCCGTTGATCCGCCAATTTGCGCTCGGTAATATCGGCGCTGAGACCGACGACGCCCGTGATGGCGCCGCTGGCATCGCGCAGCGGGCTGAAGTAGCACTCAATCACGCCGCCAGGCCGCTGCATCTCCGAATTCAGTTCGATCAGATAGCTTTCACCGGCCAACGCCCGTTCGTAACAAGTCTGCCAGAACGTTCTGATTGCAGCCGGGAACGCTGGATGCAGCACCGACTCACCGGCTGCCAACCGGCGCCCGAGCTGCCGCTCGATGTTGGCATGGAAGGCGGAATTGCCGACCAGCAGCCGGAACTGCTGGTCGACGGACCAGATGACATTCTCCGTATTCTCGATCACCGCCTGCAAGCGCGCTTCGCTGTTGCGCAGCGCGGTCGCCAGCCGCTTATGTTCCGTGACATCGCGCAGCATGGCCAGATAGGCGGGCTGCCCCTGCCAATCGACCTCCACCACCCGGATCTCAGCTACGATGGCGCCGCGCCGGCTGAGCAGGTCGATCTCGCCGGCCTCGCCAAGAATAATCGGAAAACCGAACACCCGGCCAACCAGGTCGGTTGTTGGCCGGGCAAACATCGCCTCTGCTGTGGCGTTGGCAAACAGGATTACGCCGTCTGCATCCAGGACCAACACGCCATCCGGGCTTTTGAGAATCAGTTGTGTGAAATCAGTTTCAGCCACGCGTATTTCGTGGGGCAATGCCGCTCTCTGCATCGGACAGACCCCGCCTCACGCGCCTTGTTGGAAAAGGCTCTCGATGCGATCCATGTCGGCAGGCGGCACATGGAGCAGATTGCCGCTCAAGATGCCGATGATGTTGCGGAAGGGTTTGCCAATGTGCATCCCACTGTGGTCGATGGTGAACTCGCGGATGTCTTTGTCGTGCATCGACCCGCGCATTTTAAGCACCGTGAGGCCGCGGCGCATCTCGCCAAACATTTCTACATAGCGCAGGAGGATGATCGAGTCAGTCAGCGTCGAGATGTGGGTATCGGTCACGGACTGCCCGCCCATCAATGAAGGCGTGGTCGAAGTGAAAAGCGCAGCAACTTCCTGGTGTTTGATGTAGGAGGTCAGCCCGATCACAAATTCGCGGAAGGTCTTGTTGGTGGCGATGCGCTCCAACGCGGAGAGGCTGTCGATAGCGACACGGTTGGGTTGGAATTCGGCGATCACTGACTTCATGTGCAGCAGATGGTCTTCCAGGCTGGCGGTTTCGGGATAAGCGCAGACCACGCGCATCCTGCCATCCTGTTCCATGGCATCGAAGTCGACGCCCCAGCCGTTGGCATTGCGGAAAAGCTGCTCGCGGCTCTCTTCATAGGCAAAGAGCAGGCTTCGTTCGTTGTTGCGTACACCGCCCGCCATGAATTCCGTCGTCATCAACGTCTTGCCGGTGCCCGTTGCGCCCGAAACGAGCACGATGGAGTCGCGGAAAAAACCGCCGCCGCACATGGCGTCCAATTCACCGTTGCCGGAAGTGGTGCGAATGTCCGATGACTTCTGCTTGAGTTCGATGGCGGAGAGCGGAATGATCGTGATGCCATCGTCCGGGCGCACGGTGAAGGAAAACTGTCCCTTCTGGTGCTGCGTGCCGCGGAACTTGAGAATCTCCACTGTGCGGCGGCGCTTCTCTTCCTCCAGCGCGTTGCGCAGGATGATCACATTGTCGGCCACAAACTCCTCGACGCCGTAACGTGCAATATCACCGTATTCCTGGGTGCGCTCAGCCGTCATCAGCGCCGTCACCCCCAGCTTGCGCATCCCACTGGTGATGCGGAACAGCTCGCGCCGCACCTTGGCCACATCTTCGAACTGCGAAAAGATCGCGCCCAGAGAGTCCATCGCCACCCGGCTGGCGCCTACGCTGTTCACGGCATGTTCGATGCGCGCCATGAGGGCGCCGAAATCGAAGTTGCCCACCACCACCACATCTTCAACTGGGTAAGGAGACGCGTCGACAAACGCCCACTGCCCCTGGCGCTCCCAGGCGGCAATGTCCCAGCCGAAAGAGAGCACGTTGCGGCGGATATCTTCGGGGCTTTCCTCGAAAGTGACGAACACGCCCGGCTGCTGGAATTTCACGATCCCGGCAATCAGGAATTGCACCGCAAACAGGGTCTTGGCGCTGCCCGCGGTGCCCGCCAGCAGCGTCGTGCGGCCCTTGGGCAAACCACCGTTCGAGATCAGGTCGAAACCTTCGAGGCCGGTCAACTGCTTTTCCATCTGTTTCTGCACATTTGCCATGATAGATCTCCTCGCACTTGCAGCAACTTTGCTGTGTGCGCACTACCAGAGTACGACTTACCAGGATAAGCCCAGATTCGCCCTGACCTTTTCCAGATCAGACAGGTCGCCGATGATGCGCTGCACAGGCGGCGGGTGAACTTTGACCAGCATCGGCGTCGCCAACACGCGGTTGCTCTCGGCTTCTTCTGGCTGCTCCAACACATCGATGATTGTCACCCGACATTGACCGTTCAGGTGCCTGGCGCAGAGTTGGCGGAGATTGGCCACAGCTACTTCTGAACGCGCTGTCTGGCCCGTGATAAACAGCTTGAACACGTACTCGTTCATCAACGCTCTCCCTCTTGCAAACCCGGATTGTGCACCCCAGGCTCCTGCCGCACGCCAACGGCATAGGTGCGATAGTATGAAGCCAGATACCCCATCAATTCGAGCAAGAGCACGCGACTCTCATCGAAGTAGGCATGCACCACCCGTTCGCCGCGGCCGAGCTTGGTGCGCAGCGCGTGGGTGTGCGTGTCGATCACATCGCGCGGGCCGGCGCGGGCAAACCCCAACCGTTCCGCTATGACGCGCAGTTCGCGGGAGATCGGATGCTGCACCTTGTAGGTGCGCTGCTCCAGCGCCATGTCCAGCACCTGGGCATAACGTTCTGTCAACTCACGGAAGATGTCAGGCATCGCCTCGCTCAATGGCAGCACGCCAAAGGTGCGTGCAGTCATCGCGGCTGGGCTGGCGCCAGAAAGCCGGGCCAGGTTCTCCAGTTCTTCGCTGCCGCTGGCCTGCTCCTGCCGCCCGCGATCCGTGTCGGCAAACGCCGCCGACCAGGCGAGGCGGCGATGGGTGATGTTGTTGTGAGAGACCAACAATGCCCGGCTGCCTTCCAGATACAAGGGCGTCACTTGCAGCAGGAACCAGCGCAACTCAGTCGGCGAATGGCACGGATATTCCATCTCGAAGGACTCGTTTGCGCCGCTCAACACCTTACGCATCCCCTCGACAGCCGCAATGGCCGAGATATCGTCAGGAAGGGGCAGGCAGGAGGCAAAATAGTTGGCGCCTACGCCGGTGAAGGCCAGTTCCGGGTCGCCATTTTCCACCGCAAAGCGGCGCCACGCCTGGTTCACATAGACTATCGTACCCTGGGCATCGACCAAGGCAATGTGCGGCGGCAATGCATCCAGCACCTGGCGATATAGCTCATGCGACAAGGAAGCCATGACTGTCTCGATTCGCGACGGCGTCCAGCAGATTCACCCATAGAAGCATCTACAATGCTAATACAAATTTTAGTCCCTTCTCACCAGAAGTGCAATTTGTGGAATAGACATTCAGGTGCGAAGCCGGGTTGACAACACCCCGCGCGGGCGCGAAAATCACCGTAGAATCTTTGCAGGCTAATCTTCGATCCAGACACTCACAACACCTTCGCAGAAGGAGAAAGCAGGTGCGCCATGTCATTACTTGACCGGTTCGTGGCTGCGCTGCTTGCGGTGGACCGGGTGCAGGCAGCGGAGGTGTTACAGGCTGCGGCAGCCGAGCAGGGGCCGCTGCCCGCCTTCGAGGCGCTCGTCCCGCCGGCGCTGGAGCAGATCGGCGCGGCGTGGGAACAGGGCGAGTGTGCGCTGGCGCAGGTCTACATGAGTGGACGCATCTGCGAGGCGCTGGCCGACACGCTGCCCCGTGCACCGGCGGCTGCCGGGCAACCCACCGGCCAGGACGACAGCCAGCCCACCATCGCCATCAGCGTGCTCGACGACTACCATTTCCTGGGCAAACAACTGGTGCGCACCGTGCTGCGCACCGCCGGCTGGACGGTGCAAGACTATGCCCAACAGAGCGTCGCCTCCCTCGTCGCCAAGGTCGTGGCGGAACGGGTCGACATCCTGCTCGTTTCGACGCTGATGCTGCCCTCGGCGCTGCGCGTCGCAGACCTGATGGCGCACCTGCGCGCCGCCGCGCCCGGCGTGCGCGTGATCGTCGGCGGCGCGCCCTTCCGCTTCGACCCACTGCTCTGGCAACAGGTCGGCGCCGACGCCATGGGCTACAACGCCAGCGACGCCATCGCCCTGGTGCGCCAGATGGCAGGAGAGCGCCAATGAGCACCTTCCCCATGACTTCCATGCAGCGGGTGCTGACTACGCTGGGCCACCAGGAGC
>JAPKMV010000226.1 GCA_026645635.1 Caldilineaceae bacterium | reverse complement strand
ACTGCTCACAGGTGCCGAGTTTCTAGGCCGCGCCGTCAGTTGGGCGTGCAGTTTGCGGCCCAGCCCGCCCGCCTTCCCCAAGCTGGACGGCAACGAACTGGCGCTGATTGACCTGGAGGATTTGCGCCGGCTCGACCCCAAGATGCGCCTGGATCGGGTGATGCGCAGTCTGCGCAGCGCGCGCGTGGCCGCAGTCGCTGTTTTGGGCAATGTGCACAGTCCCGAGACAGTGCGCTCGGCCCATGAGAGCCAGCTCGCCCTCTTTGAGCTGCCCGTCAGCATCTCGCTGACGCAAGTGGAGCGGGCGGTGATCCGGTTGATTGTCGACCGCGCCGGCTACCTGGCGCAGCGCTCCGCCGAGCTGCAGCGCGAGCTGAGCCAGGCAGCGCTCAACGGCGGCGGGCTGGACAAGATCGCGGTGCGGCTGTACTGCTTTGCGCAACAGCCGGTGGTGATTTTGGGCGACGACGCCCGCATCCTGGCGACGGGCGGCCTTGACGCCGTCCCCAGCGACGGCCAGCGCCCGCTCCCGGATCTGCTGCCCAACCTGACGATGCTGCGCTCCTGGCTGGCAGCCAACACGGACCCGGCCACACCAGCGCCGGTAGGCATTGTGCCGCTGCCCGCAGCGCGCGGCGCGGCGACCTACAACCAGGCCGTTGTGACCCCCATCGTAGCCAACGACGGCGTGCGCGGCTTTTGTCTGTTGCTGCGCACCGCACAACAGGGCGAAGGTGACATCTCCGCCGTCGAAGAGGTCGCCGCCCTCCAGGGTGCGGCGGCGGCGGCGCTGGAATGGGCCAAGCAGAACGCCATCGGCATCGCTGAAGAACGGATGCGCGCCACCTTTCTCGACGAGTTGCTCGCCGCCGAGATCGCCGACGAGCAGGCCTGGGTGCGGCGCGGCGCTTCGCTCAACTATGACCTGACGCGACCGCATGTGGCCATGCTGGTGGAAGCCAGCCAGGTGCCCGCGTGGCCGGCGCCGCTGCTGCGCTTCATGCAGGTGCGCGGCGTGCAGGCGCCCCACACCCGTCGCGATGAGGGGCTGCTGGTCTTCTGGCCCATCGACAACGCCAGCAGCGGGCGCGAGCTGAAGGTCATCGCCGGTGAATTCGCCGAACAGATGCAGGTGCAATATCCCCGCGCCCGCCTGGTGATCGGGATCGGGCGCCCCGGCGTGGGTGTGGCAAATTGGCGGCAGAGCCAGCAGCAGGCGCGGGAAAGCTGGCGGCTGGGCAAGGAGTGGGAGGCGTCGCCCGTCACCTACTTCGGCGACCTGGGACTGTATCAGTTGTTGACCGGTCTCAGCACCAGCCCGGAGGCAGCGCGCTTCTTCCGCAAGAGCCTGGGTCGGCTGATCAACCACGACGAAAACAAACATTCGGAGTTGGTGCAGACGCTGGAAGCGTTCTACGCCTGTCATGGCAACCTCAGCCAGACGGCCACGCGGCTGCACATCCACCGCAACACCCTCACCTACCGGCTGGAGCAGATTGCCACGATCACCCAGCTTGACCTGGATGACCCCGACGCACGGTTCTCCTTGCAACTTGCACTGAAGCTGCGGCCCGTCTTGCGTTGACAATTGACCATTGACAATTGACGATTTTTTTCAATTGTTAATGGTCAATTGTCAATGGTCAACGGATTCAGCACAGGCCCTTCTGGTGTATCCAGCACCTGCCAGCCTAGAGCGGCGAGGTCGTCGCGCAGGCGGTCGGCGGCGGCCCAGTCGCGGGCAGCGCGTGCGGCCTGGCGCTGATCCACCAGCGCCAACACAGCCGCAGACGGATGCGGCTGGGCAGCGCGGGCGGCGGCTGCGGCGTCACGCCCCGTCTGCACGGCGCGCCGCACATCCGGTGCAATGTCGCTGACTGCAGGCAGGGCAAATGGGCCAAAATCGTGTAGCGAACGGATCACGCCCGTGGATACGCGTATGACGCCGTGGCGGTCCTGCACAGTGACGCCGCCCGGCCCCATGACCTGCCAGGTGCGCGCCGCGGGATCGATCACCAACGCTGTGTTCTCGTCGATGCCGACGATGGTGTTAGCGGCCAGACCCCCCGGCAGCAATTCCGCCAGCGCGCTGAAACGCGCCTCGCCCAGGTAGCAGCGGCTGGTGTCGAGCGCATCGCCGCCGTCGCGATTGTTCCAATGGGGCACGAAGACGGTGGACAGGCCAAAATCACCGAAGAAGTCCAGCCCTGGCTGCCAGTGGACATCCTCCCCAACCTTGTAAATCTCGTACACCGGTACAGTGTAGCGGCTGAAGGCGAGGGTGGCGGCGCTGGCCAGCATGAGCGTGGCGCCCGCGCGGTGACAGGCGCGCAGCGTCTCCCAGACCCGTGTGCCGCGCAGTTGGCGCACCGCGTAGGTGGGGCTGCCCGGCCCCAGGAAAATCACGTGGGCGTCGTGCAACATGGCAGCAAGCGCGGGATCGTCCGGGCTGTGCGCCGTGCCCTGCTTGCGCGCCGGCACGACCGTTACGCTGGGGCGGAAGTTTTGCAGCCGATGCTTGATGTACGCCCCTACCTGCTCCGCCACAGCGGCAGAGTTCGGCTCGAAACCGGCGGGCGTCTCCAGGACGGCGACGCGGATATCCTCGTCGGTCTCGGCGCGGATGCGGCTGAAGAGCCAGTGATAGATCTTCTGTGCGCCGGGTGCGGTTTCGCCCGAACCCAGCAGCACGATCAAGCCCGGTCGGTCGCTCACGGTTGCGCCAATCCTTGCATCCAGTCGAGCATCAGCTTCGCCAGTTCGGTGGGGCGATGGACGTGGATGTCATGGGCGGTGGCCGGGAACCAGTGCACGGTGGGGTGGCGCAGCGCTGCTGCCGCGGCTGTCACCTGCTGCTGCTTGACTGCCATCCACGCCGGGTTGCCGGGGTCGTCGGCCACGGCGATGAGCACCGGCGCGGCGACCTGGGCGAAGATCTCGCCGGGTCGCTGCATCCAGAGTGCGTGCAAAATTTCCAGGTGGCGGTCGAGTGAGAGCCAGGGGCGCACCGTGCCATCGGGCAGCGTCTCGAAGTTCGCCAGCGTCGCCTCGATGCCCTCGTCGCTCCAGTCGGGGTGCGACGACTGCATCATCGACTTCAGGTAGCTGCGGGGCGTGCCCAGCAAGTTGGGCGGGCGCAGCCGCACAGAGACTTCCTCCCACGAGCTTTGCGGCTGCATCTGCAAGTCGATGTAGCCGCCGTCCACCAGCACGATGCCGGCAGTTCGCTTGGGATAGCGGGCCGCAAAGGTGAGCACCACGTTGCCGCCCCAGGATTGGCCGGCGACGATCGGCGCAGTCAATGCCAGCGCGTCACAGAGCGCGCACAGGTCGTCCGTGACGGTGACAAAATCGTAGCTAGTTTCAGGCTTGTCGCTGTGGCCGTGGCCGCGCTGGTCGACGGCATAGACCGCATGGCCCGCCGCTGCCAGGCGGGTCGCCACCTGCTGCCACGTACAGGCGTTGCTGGAGAGACCGTGGAGCAGCACGACCGGCGCTTTGGCTGCGTCGCCGTCCCCCGGCCAGCTCAGAACGTTCAACCGCAGTCCGCCCATGCCGGGGCGAATATCGACAAAAGACTGTGCTCCTGGAGTAAAGCGCGCAATGTTGTGGTCGGGCATGATCGCAAGAACCTCGATTCTTCTGCGTGTTTCCATTTTCTGTTACACTAGCGCAAGTTTCGCAACTCGTTCGCAATTGCGAATCCAAAGTCACCATTTTGAACCGAAATACGAATCACGAAATGACGCCGGGATATCTAATCGAGGAACTGAAGCGGCGCGGGGTGCGGGTGACGCCACAGCGGGCGATCATCCTGGAGGCCATTGAGGAGATGCCCGGCCACATCACCGCCGAAGATGTCTTCACCGCGGTGCAGCGCGTCAACCGCTACATCAACCTGGCGACGGTCTACCGCACGCTCGACCTGTTGCGCGGACTGGATCTGATCATTGAAACGGACATGGGCGCCAGTGCGGTGCAGTTCGCCCTGCGCAGCCACGCCGCGCACCATCACGCCGTCTGCCGCCAGTGCGGACGCTCCTTCGAGTTTCCCGACGAACTGCTCGCACCGGTGATCGATGAACTGGCGACCCACTACCGCTTCACGGCCGACGCGCGCCATGTAGTGATCTTCGGCTGGTGCGATAGTTGTGGCGAGACAGAGCGGGGATAGACCGCGGATTGCGCGGATGCGGCGGATTTACGCGGATTTCTGAACTTATCCGCGAGAATCCGCCTCATCCGCCAAATCCGCGGTCTATTCTTCCTCGCCCCTCAAAACAGGCTCAATTGATCCGCTGCGGGTTTGGGCGGTGGAGCGGACAGGGCGACCGGTTCGCGCACCTCTTTGACCGCCTGCTCGATGTCTTCCACGAACGGCGAAATGGGATTGGCCATGCGCTGGCCGAAGATCGTGCGCCGGCCCGCGTGGGTGAAAATCAGCCGCTCACGGGCGCGGGTCATGCCGACGTAAAAGAGGCGGCGCTCCTCCTCCAGGTTGGCTTGCCGACCGGGACGGCGGTAGGGCAGCAGACCGTCCTCGCAGCCCACCACAAAGACCACGGGAAACTCCAGCCCCTTGGCCGCGTGCAGCGTCAGCAGCGCCACCCGGTCGGCGCGCGGGTCGTGCCAGTCGCCTTCGCTTTGCAGCGCCGTCGATTGCAGAAATTCGGCCAGGCGATCCCCGTAAGCGGCGGCGCGTAAATGCAAGATGCGCAGGTCGGCGGTCTGTGCGGCGTCCAGCGGGGCGCTCTGGCCGAGGAAATCTGTCGCACGGGCAAGCTGCTCGACCACTTGTCCACCGGCCAGGCTGGCGAAGCGTGGCCAGAACTCCGCCCACTGCGCCAGCGCCGCCCGTGCAGATCGCCCGACACCAGCCCCTTGCGCCACCATCAGCAAGCCGGCGGCTAGCTCATCGGTCTCTGCAAGCTGCGGCCACATCTGGTCAAAGGCGGCGGCGTTCACACCTGTCGTGCTGTCCACCAATGCAGTCTCCCAGTGGATGCGGGAACGGCTGTTGTGGAGCAGCCAGAGCAGCGCCAGCCGCCGCCGCACATGGGGCAGATCGTAGAGTGTCTGCTGGCTGGCGCACTGGAAGGGAATGCCGGAGCGGGCGAAGGCTTCGAGCAGCGGCTGGCTCTGCGCGCTGAGGCGGTAGAGCACGGCAAAATCGCCGAAGGAGCGCGCCGGCGCCGTGTGGTCGTCGACGCGCCCCGAGTCGAGGGAGAAATAGCTCGTGCCGCCCACCATCTGCTCGATCTGGTGGACGACGTACTCCGCCTCGGCCTTGTCGGTCGGTGCGCGGTAGACATCCACCTTGACGGATGCAACGAACTCCGACCAGACGCGCAGCGCGGTCCAGTCCGGGCTGCGGGCGATCACCTGCTGCGCGGCGGCCAGGATCGTCTGGCTAGAGCGGTAGTTGCGGTTCAGACGCACTTCGGCCGCGTTCGGGAAATCGGTGCGGAAGCGCAGGAAATAGCCGCGGTCGGCGCCGCGGAAGCCGTAGATCGACTGGTCGGGGTCGCCGATGACGCAGACGTTCGCCGCGGTCTCGCCCTCGCCCGCAAGCAAGCGCAGGAGGCGATATTGAGCCAGATTCACATCCTGGTACTCGTCCACGGAAATCCAGCGGTAGCGGGCGGTCAGGCTGTCGCACAGGCCGGGATCGCCCGCCAGCAAATGGACGGCGCGGACGACCAGATCGTCGTAGTCGAGCGCGTCGGCAGTACGCAGCGCCGCCTCGTAAGCAGCGTAGACCTCCGGCAGGCGCGGGTCGGCGTCGGGCAAATCGGACAGCGCCGGCGAAGCGGGCGACAGGAGATGGTTCTTCGCTGTGGAGATGAGGCGCAGCAGGCCGTCTACTGCGGCTGCCGGCAGCGACGGAGCGGCGCGGCGCAAGAGCCGCCGCCGTTCCTCTTCATCCAAGATCACGAAATCGGGCGTGACCCCCGCCGCCGCAGCGTGCGCACGCAACAGCGCCGCACCCAGCGCGTGAAAGGTCTGCACTGTGACCCGGCGCGCAGTCTCTGGATCGAGCAGTGCCGCCAGCCGCTCCGCCATCTCCGCCGCCGCCTTGTTGGTGAAGGTGACGGCCAGCACTTGCTCCGGCGCAGCCAGCCCGCTGGCGATCAGGTGGGCGATGCGCACGG
>JAPKMV010000225.1 GCA_026645635.1 Caldilineaceae bacterium | reverse complement strand
TTCTCTGCATCTTTGCGTCTCTGCGTTGAAGTGGGTGGCTTTTCGAACAGCCTCTGAGAGATTGCTGGTCAAGGTCCTTTTGACGCAGAGACGGAGCGAGAAAGCGGCGCGTTGTCGCCGAAGCCGCCCAGCGGATTTGACACACCGTCGCCAATCGGGTAGCATCCCCGCATTCAAGCGATAGGTTGTGCGCAAGGAATGGACTGAACGACAAAATGTTTGCCCAGACCGTTGTCAATAAGCAGAGCAAGAAGCCGATTCCGGACCAAACCGTCTGGTGATGCACGCTTGCTCGGGTTCAGCGACGAAACCGAAACCGGCCATCCACGACGGATGAGCCGGTTTTTTATTTGTCTGCTACACAGAGGGCACAGAGGTTTGCACGGAGTTCACAGCGAGATAACAGCGCAGTTCTCTGCGTTCTCTCTGTGATCTCTGTGACTTCTCCGCTTCCTCTGTGTAGTGCTTGAAATCAAGTTGTGAGTTGGTGCTTGCCGATCAAGGAGCGTCCGCATGAGTCTCGACCGTTTTGCCATTATCGAATCCACCCTGCGCGAGGGCGAGCAGTTCGCCAACGCCTTCT
This sequence comes from Caldilineaceae bacterium, assembly GCA_026645635.1. Lineage (GTDB taxonomy): Bacteria > Chloroflexota > Anaerolineae > Caldilineales > Caldilineaceae > Fredericiella. The sequence continues at coordinate 5,577 of JAPKMV010000225.1, read as the reverse complement.
TCTCCTCCGACCAGAAGGTGGAGATCGCCCGTCTGCTCGACGCGTTCGGCGTGGAGTACATCGAGCTGACCTCGCCGGCCGCCAGCCCGCAGAGCCGCGCCGACCTGGAGCGCATCGCCGGCCTGGGCTTGAAGACGAAAATTCTCACCCACGTGCGCTGCCACATGGACGACGCCAAGCTGGCCATCGACACCGGCGCGGACGGCATCGACGTGGTCTTCGGCACGAGCAGCTATCTGCGCGAGTTCTCCCACGGCAAGGACATCCCCTACATCATCGACTCCGCCCGCCAGGTGATCGAGTTCATCAAGAGCCAGGGGCTGGAGGTGCGCTTCAGCTCGGAGGACAGCTTCCGCAGCGACCTGGTGGACCTGCTGACGATCTACCGCGCGGTGGACAAGATCGGCGTCAACCGCGTGGGCATCGCCGACACCGTGGGCGTGGCCAACCCGCGCCAGGTGTACGACCTGGTCAAGACGCTGCGCGGGATCGTCCACTGCGACATCGAGTTCCACGGCCACAACGACACCGGCTGCGCCGTGGCCAATGCCTTCTGCGCGCTGGAGGCCGGCGCGACCCACGTGGACACCTCCGTGCTGGGCATCGGCGAACGCAACGGGATCACGTCGCTGGGCGGGCTGGTGGCGCGCATGTATGCCCACGACCCGGCCGCGGTGCGCGCCAAGTACAACCTGCCGCTGCTGCGCGAGATCGACAACTACGTGGCCAGCCTGGTCGACGTGGACGTGCCCTTCAACAACTACATCACCGGCTTCACCGCTTTCACCCACAAGGCCGGCATCCACGCCAAGGCGATCCTCAACAATCCGAGCACCTACGAGATTCTCGACCCGGCCGACTTCGGGCTGAGCCGCTACATCCACGTTGCGCACCGGCTGACCGGCTGGAACGCGATCAAGGAGCGCGCCGAGCAGTTGCAGCTCAACCTGAGCGACGACGTCGTCAAACATGTCACCGCGCAGATCAAATCCCTGGCCGACCAGAAGCGCATAACCCTGGACGACGTGGATTTTCTCCTGCGCGAGTATCACAGCGCGCTGGTGGACACGGCGGTGATCGAAGAGATGGAGCGCGTCGGCGCGTAGCGGGCCGTTTGGCTCACGCAAAGACGCAAAGGCGCAAAGGGAATTCACGGCAGATGCAGGCCAAAGTGGATTTCCTCTGCGACACCAAGTCTCTGCGTTTTGGCGGCTACCAAGAAAGTAGAAACTTCCGCTGCGAAGCGAGAATTGCTTGCAGCGAAAATTGCAGCTTTCTATACGGCTAGATGGCGGCGCGCCGCCTGTTTCACTTTGCGTGAGACCATTGCTGCGGTTTGTAGGGGCGCGTTCAGCCTGGAATGAGTTTTGTCGAAGGGAGATGCCGTGAGTGAACTGGCGCAAGATCCCGCGCATTGGACGACGGAAGCCACCGAGATCGCCTACCGCGGGCGCTGGCTGACGGTGGCGGTGGACACCGTGCGGCTGCCCACAGGCGCGCCCTATGCCTACACCCGCGTCGAGCCGGCGGGCGTCGGCGTTGGCGTGATCGGCTTCGACGCTGCCGGCAACATCCTGCTAGAGCGCGAATACCGGCACGGCGTGGGCGAGGTGATCTGGCAGATGCCTGGCGGGCTGGCCGCACCCGGCGAAGACCTGCAAGCAGCCGGGCTGCGCGAGCTGTTGGAAGAAACCGGGTACGCGCCGGCGGCGGTCACGCCCGACACTGTGCGCTACCTGGGTGCGGTCTGGGACAACCCGGCCATGGGCACAGCGATCAGCCACACGCTGCACGTGCGCGGCCTGGTGCAGGTGGGTGCGCACGCCCGCGAGCACTCGGAATTCGTCACCCTGCACTGGGTCACGCCCGCCTGGCTCAAAGAGGCCGTGCGCAGCGGCGAGATCAAAGACCGCGTCGTCGTCGCAGCAGTGGCGTATCTGCTGTTGAACGGGGATCTGTGAACGGCGAGATCAGATAGACCGCGGATTTGGCGGATTAGGCAGATTTTCGCGGATTTCTTTGAATTTATCCGCGAGAATCCGCTGCATCCGCCTAATCCGCGGTCTATCCCAACTTGCCCGAAGAATCGAGATCGCTTGATGATGCCACAAACCTTTGCCCAGAAAGCCCTTGCCCGCGCCGCGGGCCTCGATTTTGTCGAGGTCGGCCAGGTGGTGGATGCGCGGCCGGACATCGTGCTCAGCCACGACAACACTGCGGCGATCCGCCGCATCTGGCGCGAGTTCGGCCAGGAACGGGTGGCGATCCCCGACCGCATCGCCATCACGCTCGATCATGCCGTGCCTGCGCCGACGACCAAACACGCGCAGAATCACGCCGAGATTCGCCAGTTCGTGCAGGAGCAGGGTATCCGCCACTTCTTCGAGGTGGGCCGCGGCATCTGTCACCAGGTGCTGAGCGAGGAGGCGCTCGTCCTGCCCGGCCAGGTGATCCTGGGCGCAGATTCGCACACGACCCACTTCGGCTGGCTCGGCGCGTTCGGCGCGGGCATCGGCCGCAGTGAGGTGGCCACGCTGTGGGCGACGGGCGAACTCTGGCTGCGCGTGCCGGAGAGCATGAAGATCGTGCTCGACGGCGAACTGCCGCCCGGCGTCACCGCCAAAGACTTCGCCCTGCGTGTCATCGGCGACCTGGGCGCGGACGGCGGTCTCTACATGTCGGTGGAGTTCCACGGCAGCGGCATCGCGGCCATGAGTCTGGAATCGCGCATGGTGCTGCCCAACATGATGGCCGAATTCGGCGCGAAAAACGCGTGGATTGGGGCGGATGAGAAGACGGTGGCGTATTTAGAAAGGAGATTGGGAGATTATGGGATTAAGAGATTAGGCGATGCTGGGGGTAACGCCAATCCCCCAATCTCTCAATCTCTCAATCTCTCAATCTCTCAATCTCTTTTTCCCGACCCAGACGCATCCTACGCATCCGAGCACCATTACCGCGCCGCCGATCTGGAAACCTACATCGCCTGCCCGCACAGTGTGGACAAGGTCGTGCCGCTGTCGGCGGTGGCGGGGACGCGGGTGCAGCAGGCGTTCTTGGGCACCTGCACCAACGGCCGGCTGGAAGACCTGGCGGCCGCGGCGGAAGTCATCCGCGGGAAACGGGTCGCGCCAGGCGTGCGCTTCCTGGTGATCCCGGCGTCGAGCGAGGTGCTGAAGGCGGCGCTAGCGCAGGGCTACATCCAGGATTTTGTCGAGGCCGGCGCGGTGATCGGCGTGCCGGGCTGCGGGCCGTGTATGGGCAACCACATGGGCATCCCCGCGCCGGGCGAAGTGATCATCTCCAGCGCCAACCGCAATTTCCGCGGGCGCATGGGCACGGCGGACTCGGAGATCTACCTGGCGAACCCCGCGGTGGTGGCGGCTGCCGCTGTTGCCGGCGTCATTGTCGATCCGAGGGAGATTGGAGAATAGAGATTGGAGATTGAGAGATTATGGGATTCGCGGATTGGTCTGGTCAAACCAGCCACGAATGACACGAATTCTGACGAATGGCGACGAATCATTCGTTCAAATTCGTGCAATTCGTGACCAAGTATTACGACCGGCATCAATGGCGGACTGGCATAGTCAAACCAGTCACGAATGACACGAATTCTGACGAATGATTCGTCCAAATTCGTGCAATTCGTGACTCAATCGATAGACTGCGGCATCACGTTACAGAGAGTCGAATCATGCACATCACTGGACGAGCCTGGAAATACGGCGACAACGTCAACACCGACGTCATCTTTCCGGGCAAATACACGTATACAATTACCGAACGCGCCGAGATCGCACGCCACGCGCTGGAAGATCTCGACCCAACCTTTGCCGCCGCGGTGCAGCCGGGTGACGTGATCGTGGGCGGGCGCAACTTCGGCTGCGGGTCGAGCCGCGAGCAGGCCGCCACCTGCCTGGTCTACAACGGCGTCGGCGCGGTGATCGCCGAGAGCATCAGCCGCATCTTCTACCGCAACGCGCTCAACAACGGGCTGCTGGCCATCGTCTGCCCGGCCGCCGCCCAGGCGATCCAACAGGGGGAGCGGGTGGCCATCGACACCGAACGCCACGTGATCGCCTGCGCCGCGGGCGAGTTCGCTTTCCCGCCGCTGAGCGCGAGCGTGATGGGCATCGTGGCCGCGGGCGGGCTGGTGGAGTACGTGAAAGCGCGGCTGGCCACGCCATGAAGCTGCAACGGGCCGTGCTCGGGCTGGCGCATCTTGGCTACGACGCGATGCGCGCAACGCTGGCGCCGGTGGCGCCGGCCGTGCGTATCCTGCTGGTGGACGGCGACCGCGTGCTGCTCGTCTACCACTCCTATCTGCCCTGCTGGTACTTTCCCGGCGGCGGCCTGAAGACCGGGGAGACGCTGGTGGAGGCGGCCAAACGCGAAGCCTACGAGGAGACCGGCGCCATCGTGCGCGGGGAACCGTGGCTGCTGGGCGTCTACCTGATGAACCATCGCAAACGCAGCGACCACATCGCCGTCTTCGTGGCGGAGGAGTTCGACCTGGCGCCGGCCACCGACAAATGGGAGATCATGGGCAAGGCGTTCTTTGCGCTGAACAAGCTGCCACCCGATCTCGCCCGCGCCTGCCGGCGGCGCGTGGCGGAGTATCTGCGGCGGGAGCGGGTCTATTTTGGGGTTTGGTGAGTTTGTTAGGGTTTTGGGGTCTTGAACCCCCTAAGACCCTACAACCCCAAGACCCCAACCAGTACACCGGTGACACGATGAACACACAACTCGATCTATTCGTCCGCGGTCTCGTCCTCGGTTTCGCCATCGCCGCGCCGGTCGGGCCGATTGGCCTGCTCTGCATTCAGCGCACGCTGAACCAGGGGCGGCTGGTTGGGCTGCTTTCTGGGCTGGGCGCGGCCACGGCGGATGCGATCTACGGCGCCATCGCCGCCTTTGGGCTGAGCCTGCTCACCGCGTTTCTGGTGGAGCAGCAGATGTGGCTGGGGTTGGCCGGCGGCCTCTTTCTCTGCTACCTCGGCGTGCGCACGGTCACCGCAGCGCCGGCAGACCACGCTGCTGCGGTGGAGAGCCGCGGCCTGTTCGGCGCCTACAGCACGACGCTGGCACTGACGCTAACCAACCCTATGACGATCCTGGCCTTTATCGCCATCTTCGCCGGCGCGGGTCTCGTCACGAGCAGCGGCGATACGCTGGCTGCGCTGCTGCTCGTGGCCGGCGTCTTCAGCGGTTCGGCGGCGTGGTGGTTGCTGCTCTCCTTCGGCGTCTCGCTGCTGCGTGGCTTCGTCACGCAGCCGGTTCTGCACTGGATCAACCGGATCGCCGGCGGGGTGATCGTTGCGTTTGGCGTGCTGGCGATATTGCGCGGGTTTGGGTGGGTGTAGGAGGAGATTGGAGATTAGGAGATTGGGAGATTAAGAGATTTGCCTGCGCCAGAAATCTCTCAATCTCCTAATCTCTTAATCTCCTAATCTCCTAATCCCTTCTGATTGGAGAAACAGACCTTATGACTGAACGAACATTCCGCATTGCTCTGATTCCCGGCGACGGTGTGGGGCAGGAGGTGGTGCCCGCGGCGCAGGCTGTGCTGGAGGC
>JAPKMV010000224.1 GCA_026645635.1 Caldilineaceae bacterium | reverse complement strand
GAGATCGTTGATCGTCTCCTCGAAGGCGTCCCAGTTGTGGCCGAAATAGGCGGGCAGGTCCAGCGCCGCCTGGCAAGCAGCGAGGAAGGTGTGCTTGTCGAAAATGGTGGCGCCGTAGAGATAGAAGCAGCGGCGATCCTGCGCAGCCGCGGCGTCCGCAAGCGCCGCCGGCCACAGATTCTCTTCCAGCCGATAGACCCCCGCTGGCAATTCCTCGCCCCTCGCCCCTCGCCCCTCGCCCCTCGCCCCTCGCCTCATGGCCACTCCACCACCACATAGAAACTGGCGTAATGATCGTCGGTGTAATAGCGCTCACCGTTCTCCCCGGCGACGATGCGTCGCGCGCCGCGGTCGCGCGAGCCGGGCGTAATCACCGTGTATTCCTGGTAGTAGCCCTGGGGCTGGCGTGGCAGCAGCCGCTCCCGGTTCTGGAACGTTACGCCGTCGCGACTGAAGGGAAATGGGCCGCCCTGGTCGATCAGCGCCAGCGTCTCCCGCGCTTCCGGCGGCAGGTCGGCGGGCAGGATCGTGGGCAGGCCGTCGATGGTGGCGGGCGGGCCGCGCGTCGGTGTGGCGCGGGCAGGGCGCGGCGTGGACGCGGGCGTCGCGGTGGGCTGCGTGCTGGTCGGTGCGTCGCTCGGCGCGGCCAGGGCTGCGGCCGCGGGCAGGGCTATCGCCGTGGCTGGTGCTTGCTGTTCAATGTCCGCGGTGGTTGCCGCCGCAGTTGCTGCCAGAGTTGGCGTGGCCGTGGGCGCGGGGGACGCTACCGGCGCGGCCGGGCGGGTGTAGAAATAGTAGAACGCAAAGAGCAGCGCCAGCACGACCAGCCACATGACGGACTGCATCCCGCCGCGCGGGCGCGATTGGGGCGGATTCCGTTTTGCCAAAGTCTATTTCCTCAGTTCGCTTGCTGCGTCGTATGCCGATAGCGCGATTGTATCATAACCATCCCATCTGTCCGGTCAATCGGTCAGGCCAGAGCAAACGCGGTGCGCCGGCGCTGCTGGGGGGAGCGTCTGGACCACGATACGCGCGAAATAGATGAAAGACGCGAAAGTGGCCGGCATCTTTCGCACCTTTCGCGCATATCGTGCTCCAGTGTCTCCACCTCACATGGCCCACGCGCTTGGCTTTTTCGCCGCCGGCCGTGCATAATAGCTTGCACTATGGCCTACACATTCACAATCGGCTCGATCCGTTGTCACATTCTCAGTGACGGCAAAACGCTTTCCGACGGCGGCGGCTTCTTTGGCTTGATCCCGCGTGCGATGTGGCAGGAAGTGATCCAGCCCGACGCGCAGAACCTGATCCCCTGGGAGTCGCGCGCTCTCCTCATCGAGTCCGACGCCGGCTTGATCCTGGTAGACACCGGCAACGGCGACAAGCTGACGCCCAAGGTGCGCCAGCGCATGGGCCTGGACGCGCGCAACCTGCGCCTCGTCGGCGACCTGGCCCGCGCCGGCTACCAGCCGGAGGATGTGGACATCGTTCTCTTCACCCACTTTCACGGCGACCACATCGGCGGCGGCACGCGCTGGGCGAGCGCCGATGGGCAGCCGGGGCCGGTGGTCCCCACCTTTCCCCGCGCCCGCTATCTGGGGCAGCGCATCGAACTCGCCGACGCCATGTTCCCCAACGAACGCACCGCCGCCACCTACGTGGCCGACAACTTCAAGCCGCTGCTCGACAACGGCCAGCTCACCATCACCGATGGGCCGCAGCGCCTGGCGCGGGGGGTGCGCACCGATATTGCGCCGGGCCACACCGCCTACATCCAGACGGTGTGGGTGGAGGATGGCGGCGAGAGCCTGCTCTTTCTCACCGACGCGGCGAGTTGGGCCGTACACCTGGAGCGGCTGGCCTGGGTGCCATCCTACGACGTGTTCCCCATGACCAGCATCGAAACCAAGCGCCGCCTGCGCCAGGAAGCCCACGCACGCGACGCGCTGCTCGTCTTCCAGCATGACGCCCAGGTCGTCGCCGGTCGCCTCGTCCCCGGCCAGCGCGGCCTGGTCGTGCAGCCAACGATCGTCGAGGACGCGCACTTCGACGCCACGCGTGATGAGGTGAGAGAGTGAGAGGGTGAGAGGGTGTTTTCTTCACCCTCTCACCTCATCACCCCCTCACCTCATCACCCCCTCACTCCACAACCCGCACCTTCAAGATCTCCAAAAAAGCCGGCTGCCGGAAGTTCTGCGCGTCGATGCGGCGGTTGAGCGCCGCGGCTTCAGCGCGCCAGCGGCCGAGCTGGTCATGCCAACGCTGCGCCAGTGCTTCTTGCTCGGTTGCGTTCGCCGCAGCCAGGGCGGCGTGATGCGCAACGGCGCCCGCGGCCATTTGCGCCTCGAAGCGTTCGATGGCCGCCAGCAGCGCGCGGCGGTCGGCGATCCACGCCGGGACCAGATCGTTGTTCTTCAGCAGCGTGTTGGCCATCTGCATGTCGGCCGGCGTCAGTGGGTCGGGTCGCGGGTCGATGGGCTTGCCCTTGTTGCGCAGGTTGTCGAACGCACCGTCACGCATCGCCTCCTCGATCCGGTGGCTGATCAGGTCGCGCCACTGTTCCGGCGTGCGGCGCTCCCGCTCCTGCGGCGGTGCTTCTGGCGCCTGCTGCTCCTTGTACTCCTGCGCCCGTTCTTTGGGGTTGGGTTGCTCGCTCATTGGATTCCTGTGGAGGTGAGGGGGTGATGAGGTGAGAGGGTGAGTCGGTGATTGCTTTCACCCTCTCACCCTCTCACCCACTCACCGATTGATCATCGGCAAAAACGTCCGCTGCGCGTCCGGCGCCAGCACGGCGTAGGTGGCCTGACCCTCGCAACGCAAAGAGCAGCGCCAGCACGACCAGCCCCATGACGGACTGCATCCCGCCGCGCGGACGCAGTTTGGTCGGTTTTGTCACGGACTGTTTCCTTCTGCTAAGGCTGCGCCAGCAGCAAGCGCAATGACAGCCATTATACCCGGCGCTCTGGGAATGGGCGAGATTGCTATGCCCGCCTTATCTCATCGCCCGTCACGCGCAGCGTCAATAGTCCTATCACGATCTGCTTGGGGTTTCTTTGTGCCGGCGCTGGCGTGGCTTTCGCTACTCTGTTATGGTAGATTTTGCACGTCTTTACAAACAGACTCTTTGCGCGGCACAAAGGAGCCGAACTATGCGAGTTGGACCTGGCGAGACGCCTGTCGAGAAGTGGATCAATCTTGAGATCGACAGGTTCGTCGAGAAACTTCTCGGTTCCGGCCCTAGCCAGACCGATCGAATCCAATTCGTGGCCGTCGATGGCCGCAGTGGCGGCGGAAAGTCCACCCTGGCGGGACAGCTTCAGCGACACATCGCTCATTCCACGATCATCCACACCGACGATGTGGCCTGGCACCACTCGTACTTTGATTGGGCAGAGTTGTTGATTGAAGGGGTTCTGCGACCCGTACAAGCCAATCGATCAGTAGACTACCGACCACCGGCTTGGGAGAGCCGTGGCCGCCAAGGCTCGATCGCGGTGACAAAAGAGTGCGCTGTGGTCATCATCGAAGGGGTTGGCGCCAGCCGTCAGGAGATTCGGCCCTGGCTGACGGCGTCCGTCTGGGTCCAATCCGACATGGATGAAGCCGAACGCAGAGGCATCGCTCGCGATGGCGGCACGGAAGCGGCGCGGCGCTTTTGGATGGACTGGATGGTGGAAGAAAACGCGTTTCTCCTGCAGCATCAACCCTGGGTGTATGCGACAGCTATCATCAACGGCACACCTCAGAACGCGTATGATCCCGAACGCGAGGTTGTTGTAGCACAGTGAACCATGCCTGTGGTCGGCCAACCATCATCAAGCCATGCCTATGGTACAATCCACGCGGAGCGCAGGCAGAACAGCGCGACTTTAACAGCAAACGCGCTGAAACTTGGGCGTGAGGCAATGTTCGAGGCAGCCAGCCCGACTCTCGTAAGCACTCTCCAGGGAATTCGATGACAACACACACGCAGTACCGCACCGACCCCGCCATCGACATCATCACCGGCGTCTGCCCGCACGACTGCCCCGACACCTGTAGCTGGCAGGTCGCCGTCGACCGCGCCAGCGGCCGCGCAGTGGACATTTGGGGACACCCGGACCATCCCGTCACCCAGGGGCGGCTCTGCGGCAAGGTGGACCGCTACCTGGAGCGCACCTATCACGCCGGACGGCTGACAACGCCGCTCAAGCGCGTCGGGCCAAAGGGCAGCGGGCAGTTCGAGCCGGTTTCGTGGGAACAGGCGCTGTCCGACATCGGTAGTCGCCTTCAGGCGATCATCGCCGAGCACGGCGCCGAGGCGGTGTTGCCCTACTCCTACGCCGGCACGATGGGGCTGCTCCAGGGCGACGGCATGGCCGCGCGCTTCTTCCATCGCCTGGGCGCCAGCCACCTGGCGCAGACGATCTGCTCCGAGGCGGGCTTCGAGGGCTACCGCTACACCATCGGCGCCACCGAAGGCATCGACACCGTCGACTTTGCCCACGCCCGGCTGATCCTGATCTGGGGCAGCAACACCCTTACCAGCAACCTGCACCTGTGGCCCTTTGTGCAGGCGGCGCGCAAACAAGGCGCCCGTGTGATTGTGATCGACCCGGCGCGCACCCGCACCGCCGATGCCGCCGACGAGTGGATCGCGATCCGCCCCGGCACGGACGGCGCGCTGGCCCTGGCGATGATGCAGGTGATCGTCGCCGAGGGGCTGCACGACCAGGCCTATGTGGACGCGTACACGGTGGGTTTTGCGGAACTCAAGGCGGCCGCGGCGGCATGGACGCCGGCCCGCGCCGCCGCGATCACCGGCGTGCCCGCGCCGCGCATCGAGCAACTGGCGCGGGAGTATGCCACGACCCGGCCGGCCGCGATCCGCATCAACTACGGGATGCAGCGCCACTACGGCGGCGGCATGGCCATGCGCACCATCACCTGCCTGCCCGCGCTGATCGGCGCGTGGCGCCACCGCGGGGGCGGCATCCAGTTGAGCGCCAGCGGCAACTTCCGCCACCTGGAACGCAGCAGCCTCTATCGCCCGGATCTGCTGGCCGGACGAACGCCGCGCACGATCAACATGAACCGGCTGGGCGATGCGCTGAGCCACGACGACGCCCGCCTGGCCCGCGCCCACTATCGCCTGCGCCCGGTCGACCCTGCGCCGAATCCCGACCAGGCCGGCCCGCCGGTGATGGCGCTCATCGTCTACAACAGCAATCCGGCAGCGGTGGCGCCCGACCAGGCCGCGGTGCACGCCGGGTTAGCGCGGGAAGACCTCTTTACCGTGGTGCTGGAGCACTTCCAGACCGACACCGCCGACTACGCGGACTACGTGCTGCCGGCGACGACGCAGCTCGAACACTGGGACATCCTCAAGCCGTACGGCCACCTCTTCCTGGCGCTCAACCGCCCGGCGATTGCGCCCGTGGGCCAGAGCCTGCCCAACAGCGAGATCTTCCGGCGGCTGGCCGCGGCGATGGGCTACGACGATCCCTGTTTCTCCGAAACGGACGAAGCAGTGCTGCGCGATCTGGTCGCCGCGCAGACACACCCGCGCTTTGCCGGCATCACCTGGGAGCGGCTGCTGGCGGAGGGCTTCGCGCGCCTCAACCTGCCGGAGCCGTATCTGCCCTTTGTGGAAGGCAACTTCCCCACGCCCAGCGGCAAGTGCGAGTTCTACAGCCAGCGCATGGCCGACGATGGTTATCCGCCCGTTCCTGTTTACACCCCACCGCGCTGGGCGGACGAACTGGGCAAGACCGCCGTTGCAGCAGACGAGCCGCCGCCGCTGGCGTGCATCTCACCGCCCGCGCATTCGTTCCTCAACTCGACCTTTGTCAACCTGGCGCGTTTTCAGCGCCGCGAGGGACAGCCGCTGCTGCAAATTCATCCACAGGATGCCGCAGTGCGGGGCATCTGTCCCGGCGACGTTGTGGAAGTGGCCAACGAGTTGGGCGCCGTACATCTGCCGGCGGTCATCACCGACGCCATCACACCGGGGACGGTGCTGGCGCCGGGCGTCTGGTGGGCAAAGTTCAGCCCCGGCGGGCGCACCATCAACCAGGTGACGCCCCAGGATGAGGCGGACATGGGCGCCGGCGCGCTGTTCTATGATACTTTGGTGACAGTGCGAAGAGCCAGATAGACCGCGGATTTGGCGGATGGGGCGGATTT
>JAPKMV010000223.1 GCA_026645635.1 Caldilineaceae bacterium | reverse complement strand
ATCGAGCGCACCTTCAGCCGGCTGGCCAATGGCGGCATCTTCAACGTGGTCATCGACCAGCCGCTGCCGCGCAACGTTTCCGTCGATATTGGCCGCATGCATTACGACCATCTGCTCGTGGTGGGCACAGATCATCGCGACCTGTCCGCCGCGTACACGCCGGTGCGCACACAGCTCAAGCCCGGCGGCGTGACCTGGATCCTGGGTGCGGCAGGGCCGATGGGCCAGATGCATCTGCTGCGCGCACTCTCGCTGCCGGGGCGCCCCGCCAAGATCGTCGCAACCAATTTGCACGCCCGGCGCATGGAGCCGGTGCGCCGCCAGATGGCGCGCCAGGCGGCCGCATCGGGTGTCGATCTTGTCTACTTTTCCAATGACGAATTTGCCGACGACGCTTCCTTCTTTGCCCGCAAACGGGTGGAAACCGAAGGCCGCGGCTACGATGACATCGCCATCATGGCGCCGACGGTCTCTGCCATCGAACAGGCGTCGGAGATGACCGCACCCGGGGCGGTGGTCAATGTCTTCGCCGGGCTGACCCGCGGCACGCAGGCGCGCATCGACCTCAACCAGGTTGCCATGCGCGGCGTGCGCTACACCGGCGCCAGCGGCTCGTCTATCGACGACCTGCGCGCCATGCGCGACCTGGTGGAGAGCCGCCAGTTGCCGACCAACCGTTCGGTGGCCGCCGTCGCCGGGCTGGAGGGTGTCGCCGAAGGGTTGGAGGCGGTGGCCAATGGCCGTTTCGCCGGCAAAGTCGTCATCTACCCGAACTTGCGCCAGCCGCTCCACTTGACGCCGCTGGCCGACCTGGCGACGGTGTTGCCCTCGGTTTATGCCAGATTGGATGAAGACGGTATGTGGACTAACGCAGCGGAAGTCGAACTGCTGGAGAGGATGTTATGAAATCGCCTCACGCCAAGAGGCCAGGTCGCAAAGGCGCGTAGGTCGCTGCATCTTTGCGACCTTGTGTCTTGGCGTGAGGATAAGAAGTGTCCGTAGCTGGCAAGATTGATGAGGTGGATATGGCAGTTTTGCAGGATCGCATTGCACTGGTGACCGGCGGCGCTCAGGGGTTGGGCGCCGCAATCTGTCAGCGGCTGGCCGGCGAGGGCGCGCACGTAGTCGTCGCCGACATCAAGCTGGAGCAGGCCACGGCCACCGCCGAGGCTGTCGCGGCGGCCACGGGGCGGCGCACGCTGGCGCTGGCCGTCAACGTGACCGACGAGGCGCAGGCGGCGGGCATGGTGGCGCGCACCGTCGCCGAATTTGGCCGCCTCGACCTGCTGGTGGCCAACGCCGGCATCGTCCGTTCCGGCCCGGTGGACGAGCTGAGCCTGGCCGACTGGCGCGCGGTGATGGAAGTGAACCTCACCGGCTATTTCCTGGCGGTGAAATACGCGGCGCAGGTGATGAAGCAGCAGGGCGGCGGCGTCATCGTGCAGATAAATTCCAAGTCGGGCAAAAAGGGCAGCTACAAGAACAGCGCCTATGCCGCCAGCAAGTTTGGCGGGATCGGCTTCACCCAGAGCCTGGCGCTGGAATTGGCGGAGTTTGGCATCCGCGTCAACGCCATCTGCCCCGGCAACCTGCTCGACTCGCCGTTGTGGGTCAACGAACTCTACGGCCAGTATGCGAAGCGGCTGGGGATCAGCGAGGCCGAGGTGCGCCAGAAGTACGTCGACCAGGTGCCGCTGCGCCGCGGCTGCACCTACGACGACGTGACCAATGTGCTGGTCTTTCTCGCCTCCGACCAGTCCAGTTATATGACCGGGCAGGCGATCAACGTGACTGGCGGCCAGGAAATGCGATGAGCACGTTCGTTGGCTTTGGGTTTGGTCCGATCCAGGCCGGTCTATTCCTGGCTGAGGCGTATCTCTCCGGCAACTTCCAGCGGCTGGTGGCAGCGGAAATTGCACCGGACGTTGTGGATGCGGTGCGCGTCGCGGGCGCGTTCACCGTCAACATCGGGTACGCCGACCACATCGCGGCGCTGACGGTGGCGCCAGTCGAGATCTATTCGCCGCTGGTCGCTGCGGACCGCGCCGCGCTGGTGGACGCAGTGGCCGCTGCAAAGGAGATCGCCACTGCGCTGCCCAACGTGGATTTCTACGCAAGGGGCGGCGCAGAGAGCGTTGCCGCGATTCTGGCGGACGGGCTGGCGCGCAAGGCTGCCACGGGCGGGCCGCTGGCCGTGGTCTACGCCGCGGAGAATCACACCCATGCGGCGCGCCTGCTCGAAGCAGCGGTGCTGGCCCAGACGCCGCCCGCCGTCCGTGATGCAGTGCGCCAGCATGTGCAGTTTCTGGACACGATTATCGGCAAGATGAGCGGGGCGCCGGAAGAGACGGCGGGCCTGGCGGAGCTGGCGCCGGGGCTGGGCCGCGCCTATCTGGTGGAAGCGTTCAACCGCATCCTCATCGACCAGGTGGTGCGCGGCGATGGGGAGACAAGCGGCGTTGTGCGCTCGCCGGATTGGCGCACTTATCGCCGCGGCATCGAGGTTTTCGTCGAAAAGGGCGATCTGGCGCCATTTGCCGAAGCGAAGTTGTACGGGCATAATGCGGGCCATGCATTGGCCGCGTACCTGGCGCACGTGCTCGGCTACACCCGCATCGATCAACTGCAACAGCGCCCGGATCTGCTGGGCTTCATCGCACAGGCGATGGTGGAAGAGTCAGGCGCAGGGCTGCTGGCGCGCTATGCCGGCAGCGACCCGCTCTTTACGCCAGCGGGCTTTGCTGCCTATGTCACGGATCTGGTGGCGCGCATGGTCAACCCCTTTGTGCGCGACACGGTTGCCCGCGTGGGGCGTGACCCGCAGCGTAAGTTGGGGTGGGACGATCGGCTGGTCGGGGCGATGCGGCGGGCGCGCGACGCCGGGGTGACGCCGCGCTATGCCTGGGGCGTGGCCGCGGCGTTGGATTGGCTGGCGATTCCTCCGCCAGCAACAACGGCCAAGATGTGCGAGTTTTGGGGAATGACCGAACTGGACGCGGAAGCCGGCGCGCTCTGTGCGCTGATCCTGGAAGCCAGGGCGGAGATCGAGCAGTGGCGAAATGAAGGTTGCCCAACGTTGTGACCGATGGAGAGTGCACTATGCGTGGTGACGGCGATATTAGCCCCGAAAATGGCAATCTGGAGGAAGTTGAGGCAGGTTCTCTGACCAGCGACGAGCGCCGCGAGCGCATCATCGAGGTGCTGCGCCAACAGGACGAAGTCGGCGTGGTCGAGTTGAGCCAGCGGCTGGGCGTCTCCGAAGTGACGACGCGCAAAGATTTGCAGCAACTGGAGGAACAGGGCTACCTGACGCGGGTGCGCGGCGGCGCGGTGGTTTCCGGTCGCGGCCAGCTTGAGCTGCGCTTTGCGGCCCGGCAGCAGGTGAACCTGGACGAGAAACGGCGCATCGCCGCGCGCGCCGTGGAGCTGATCAACCCCGGCAGCACGATCTTCCTGGACGGCAGCACCACCGCGTTTCAGATGACGCGGTTGCTGCGCAATATGCAAAATCTCACGGTGATCACCACCGGTCTCTACGCCGCGTTGGAGTTGAGCTTTGCGCCGGATGTGACCACGATCGTCGTGGGCGGCATCCTGCGGCGGCGCACCAGCAGTCTGGTGGATGCGCTCAGCCCCAAACTGCTGCGACGGTTGCATGTGGACGTAGCATTTCTGAGTTGCCGCGGCTTCTCCGCGCAGCACGGCATGATGGAGTCTGACTTGCGCGAGGCGCAGATGAAGCGGGCGATGGCCGAGACTGCGGTGCAGAAGATCGCACTGATCGACCACGCCAAATTTGCCCAATCTTACGTGGCGACCTCGCTGCTGACGGAAGAAATCGACCTGTTGATTGCCGACGCGGCGCTGCCTGAAGCCATGCGCCAGGCGTTGGACGCAACCAATCTGGCTTACGAATTAGTCTGATCGAGGTGATGCATGGGTGCAACGGCGAATTTTCTGGCCGCCGATTTGGGCGCGTCCAACGGTCGCGTCCTGCTGGGACGATGGAACGGCGAGCGCTTCGATGTCGAGGAACTGCATCGCTTTGCCAACGGCCCTACGACCGTGCTCGACCGCATGTATTGGAACGTGCTCACCCTGTGGAGCGAGTTGAAGCATGGGTTGGCGCGCTACGCCAGCCTCTACAATGCGCCGCTGGCCGGCATTGGTCTTGACACCTGGGGCGTTGACTACGGCCTGTTCGACAAGACGGGACGGCTGCTCGGCAACCCGGTGCACTATCGTGATGCGCGCACCAACGGCATGGTGGAGCACGCGTTTGGCATCGCATCGCGCGAGGAGATCTTCGCCACCACCGGACTGCAATTTTTGCAACTCAACACGCTGATTCAACTGCTCAGCATGCGGGCGCAGCAGGACCCGCAGTTGGATATGGCTGCACGCCTGCTGATGATGCCCGACATTTTCCACTACTGGCTCACCGGTGAACAGGTGGCCGAGTACACGATTGCCTCCACGTCGCAGATGCTGCGCGCCGCGGACCGCACCTGGGCGCGGGATTTGCTGGCGCGCTTTGCGCTGCCCACCGCCATCTACCCGGAGATCGTCATGCCGGGAACCGTGGTCGGCCCGCTGTTGGATGCGGTGCGCACGGAAGTGGGGCTGCGGGCGCCGGTTCCGGTCATCGCCGTGGCGTCACACGACACGGGCAGCGCGGTGGCGGGCATTCCGGGGTTGGACGCGCACAGCGTCTACCTGAGCAGCGGCACGTGGAGTCTGATGGGCGTCGAGACTGCGCAGCCGATCATCAACGCCCGTGCGCTCGAACTGAATTTTACCAACGAAGGGGGCGTGGGCGGTACGATTCGCCTGCTGAAAAACATCACGGGGCTGTGGCTGCTGCAAGAGTCGCGGCGCCAGTGGGAGCGAGAGGGCGAAAGCTACTCCTGGCCGGCGCTGCTGGCCGCGGCGGAGGCTGCCCCACCTTTCAAAGCCGTCGTCAATCCCGACGCGCCCGACTTCTTCGAGCCGTCCAACATGGTGGACACAATCCACGCTTACTGCCGGCGCACGGGGCAGACGCCGCCGGAGACGGTGGGCGAGGTCGTGCGCTGCTGTCTGGAAAGTCTGGCGCTGCGTTATCGTTGGGTGGTCAATGCGCTGGAAGACCTGCTCACCAGCGCCGACGGCATCCCCGGCCCGCGGCTCGATGTCATCCGCGTGGTGGGTGGCGGCAGTCAGAACTGGCTGCTCAACCAGTTCACCGCGGACGCATGTCAGCGCGCCGTGGTGAGCGGCCCAGCCGAAGCCGCGACGTTGGGCGTGCTGATGATGCAGGCCGTGGCCACCGGTCACCTGGGCAGCGTGGCGGAGGGGCGCGCAGCAATTGCCGCGTCTGTGCCGCAGGAGCACTTTGCGCCGCGCGCCGCTGCCGGCTGGGATGACGCATATGAGCGATTCTTGCGGCTGTTGGATTGAGTGATTGGCGATGGGGCTCGCCTTGTGATCCATCACGTCTGCTGATGGGAAGAATCGCTCACGCGAAGACGCAAAGTCGCAAAGCGTTTTTCTCCTGGCGTCTTTGCGCCTTCGCGTGAGATTCCTTATCGCCGATAAAGACTATTATTTGTGGCGCCGCAGGCATGTTGCCTGAAAGGAAAAGGGAAATGGGTGGCAAGGTGGGTTTTGTGGCTGGTGCACTGGTCGGCGCCGCTGGCGCGGCTGCCTATTTTCTCTGGCGCAGCAGCAATTCTGTTGCACCCCAGTCGGGGGCGGGCGGCTTTGTGCAGAGCCGTGCGCCGGTGCAGACGGCGGACTTCAGCGCCGCCTCCGCCAGCGAACTGGCGCGCTTGCGCGACGAGTTGCAGAGCACGCGCGCCGCGTTGGCCGAACGCAGCGGGGAATTGGCTGGGCTGCGCACGCAAACTGCCCAGGGGGACTGGGAGATGCGCGTGCCGGCGTTGGCTGCGCTGGGCCGGCAACTGGCGAGCTTGCCCCCATCCAAGCAGCTCGCCGCCGATCGCGCTGTGGCCGGTCAGCGGCTGCCGCAGATCACCACCGCCCCCCAGGATCTCGCCAGCGTCAACGGCATCGGCGCCGCCTACGAGCAGCGGCTCTACGCTGCGGGCATCGGCTCTTTCTGGGAACTGGCCAACCTGAGCGATGCGGACTTCGCCCAGATTCTGGCGCTGACCGACTTGCAGCGGGCGGCTTTCGA
>JAPKMV010000222.1 GCA_026645635.1 Caldilineaceae bacterium | reverse complement strand
CGCGCTTACGCGCGTCCACGCGACCGCGGCGTTGTTGGCGGGATTCGGGTCGGCGGTGGTTGCGGATACGCCGGCCAGGTTTTCCAGCAAAGATTCATCAGGAGCACTGCTGTTGACCGTCACGGCCAGCGTGTAGGTTATGCCGGCGCCTGCATTCAGGGATGCGGCAGGGCAGGTCACGACCAGGCCGGCCGTGCTGCAAACATCGTCGTCAGTCACCGTTACGCCGGCCCGTGGTTGACCGCCACCAGCGTATAGGTGATGCGGTCACCGGTGGCCGCCGTGATCGGCGCGCTCTTCTCGACAGCCACGTCTGCGGCAGCAGTGACCGGCAGCAAAACCGACGCGTCGAGATCGCTGCCTGCAGCCAGCGCCGTCGTCGTCGTAACAACTGCTGTGTTCTCGATGTTGCCGCTGGTGGTCTGCACCACTCGCGCCACCACATAGACTACGGCAGAACTGTTCGCCGCCAGGTCGCCGATGGTGCAGGGCAGGCTTGTGCAGCCGCCTGCGCTGCTGCTCACGGCAAGCACAGTCAGGCTTACGGGCAATGTATCGCTGATCACCACGTCCGCAGCCGCGTTGGGGCCGCTGTTGGTGGCGGTGATGGCGTAGATGACGGTCTGGTCGGGCGTGGCCGCGGCGGGCGTCACGCTCTTTTCCAGGGTGAGCTGGGCGGGCGCGCTCACCGTTGCGGTGGCCACCTGCTGATTGGTCACGTTCTCGATAAAGAAACCTTCATCCCAGTAGGGAACATACGAATTATCGCGGTACAGATCGATGGTGACATTATTGACCGCGCAGCTCTGCAGCACGTCAGGCGCCAGCAGATCCAGGTTCAGCTCATTGCCGCTGATGGCAAGGTTCACCGGCGCACGGCGCACAACACCGCACACGCCCGCGTTGCGCCCGCCGCTCTGGAAGGTGACGTTGTACCATACGCTGCCGGGCTGGGCCGTCACCGGCGCTGCAACCTGGTAGGTGACGCTGATCAGGGCGGTCTGGCTCACCGTGCCAATGTTGTCCAAAGCGATGGTGAGGCTGGGCGCGGTCGTGATGGTGACGTCAAGCGTGCGTTCGACGCCGTTCACGAAGACGCGCACCGAGCCGGGAACTATTTCGACCGGCCCCACGCCGCCGCCGCCCAGAGGGTCGTTGTAGACAGCGCCCGCCCAGGTAATTGGGGAGGTGACGCTGATCACCATTGTCTGGCGGTCGATGGTGCGGCACTGATCCAGGCGCAGTGGGTCGCCGCGCATGAAACCGGGTGAGTTCTCCGGATCGGGATCTAGATAGACCAACGCCGTTTGATCGCTGTCTCTGAGACAGGTCGGGCATGCATCCGAGCGGGCATCCACCGTGTTGTATTCCACGACACCATCAGTGCAAAAGTCCGTGTCGGGGTAAGTAGCCTGCACAAACATGGTGAAGGCATAGGTGGGTTCTGTGGTGATCGTCGGGGTGTAGAAGACGCGGTTCCCATCGCGCACTGCGGGTGGAGTAACCGTAATCAGGCCGGCAGCCACCAGCGAAGGCGGCAGCGTATCCGTGATGAACACCTGCGTATCGGTGAGGATGCTGCCGGAATCGCCAAAGACGGTGACGGTAAAATAGACCGTATCGCCAGGCTGGACAACTTCTAGGCGGTCGGCGTCAATTGAACTCTCTTTCAACACGTTGAGCGAGGGTACATTCAACGCCGTCAGGTCGAACGAAGCCGCCGTGCCGGTGGTGCGGATCAGCGGGAAGCAGGCGTCGGAGTAACTGGGCGTCACGCGGAACGAGCCGGCCGCACCGGTGCAGACCGTGGTTGGCGTGTAGTGGAGGGTGAGGGTCAGGTGGACGGTTTCCCCGGCAGCCAGCAACCCATCGTTTTCGGTGTAGCTGAACACGTTGGTGCCCTGGACCCAACCCGGTGAGGCTGTCGAGAAGGTGAAGCTCAAGGTGTCGTCGATGTCAGCCGGCGTAAGGGTGAAGTTGGCGGCCGGGCCGGCGCCACTGTTGGTGACGGTCAACGGGACATCGACCGTGAAAGGTACGGTCGGGCAGTAGCCGACGATGGGCAAAGTCGCCGAGATCGATACATTGGGCAGGGGATTGGAGACGCGCACTGCCGCAAAAGCCGTCACGGGATCCGTGATGGTCCCGGTGTTGTTGACGTTGCCGACCGGCCACCACGCGTCAACCCGGTTATTCGTATCTACACAGGAGGTGATTACGGCACTGTGCAGCACCGTATAGGTGGCATTGGGTGCAATCCCAGTTGGCACCATCTCCCCGAATAGTCTCTGTAAACCAGAACCCATCGTATCGGTGAAGGTCGCATCGTAAAGGCTGCCCAGGCCAGTGTTGTCAAGATAGATGGTGAATGTCACCACATCACCGACTGCGGCCGTGGTGGGCGCAACGGTTTTGCGCACGTACAGATGGCCGCGACCGGTGGCGATATTCTCGCGAGTCGTGGTGCATGCCAACTCCGCGCCTTCCTTGCCGCTGCGCGCTGTCACAATCAACGGCTGGCCCGACTTAGGGTCATTCGTTGTAGCGATGCGCATCACCATCGTGATCGTCTCGCTATTGGCCACCGAATTGGCAGGAAATGGCGTCGCCACGCGCAGCACGAAAGGTTCGCCTGAAGCTGTGTCCACCGCCGGTTGGGTGAAGGTCAGCGAGCCATAAACGCTGTGAACACCGACGACGGGCGTGCCAGCCTTGAAATAGAAACCCGGGCTGGGATCGACCAGAAAGCTCACATCGGTCATTGTGAAGTTGCCCATATTGCGCAAGGTGACCGTGTACAGGTCGCCCACGGTGTTGCCATAGCTCACAATGAACGGCGGCGGGGTGATGGCCAGCGCCAACTCGCCAGCCAGCGGACAAAAGTTGGTGTTGACCGGATTGTTCAGCGTGCAGTTGAGATTTGTCTCATCGCCGGTTATGACGTTCACCAGGATGTCGGGATTGGGCGGTCCGTTCGGGCCGCCGCGCAGTTGGTAGGTCAGCGTGACCACGCCGCCCGGCATCAGCGTGTTGGAAACCGGTGTCGTGCTGGCGCGCAGGGTGATCGTGCCGGTGGTGTTGCTGCCGGCCTGCACCAGGGTGAGCGTGCCGCTGACGCTGCTCACCGCGGTGGCCGAGCCGCTTACAAAGGTGAAATTCGGCGGCAGTTGAATGGCGTAAGTCAGCGGGCCGGTGGGCGTGATGCTGTTGTTGGCAATCACCGCCGTGAAGGTGTACACCGCGGTGTTGTTGCCCAGGGTCATGCTGATTGGCGCGGAGGTGGTCCAGCTAAAATCAGAATTGGCGGCGCAGATGCCCGCGGCAAAGGCGAGGGGCGCCCAGTTGGGCAGAAACAGTTCGCTGCGCAGATCGGCCGCCACCGGCGCGGCGGACGCCGCCGACAACCACGCAGGCGCGATGGCGCTGCCGAGTTCTGGCTGAATCACCTCGCTGTCTGGCTGAGGCGCCGTGCTCACCGCTGGCGCGCGCAGGTCGGCGCCAATGGCATCGGCGCTGTTAACGTTGACGCTGTTAGCGTCGGCGTCAGCCACCGGCGCCAGGGCGCGGATATCGGCCGCGCGCAACGTTGCGGCTGCGGGGTCGCGCCACCAGGGTGCGGCCAGCGGCGCCAATGCCGGTGCGGCCGGCGCCTCAGCCAACCAGACCGGGGTCAATGCTGTTCCCAATGCGGCGGCGTCCACGGCGCTTTGCGGCGGCGCAGCCGGTGCTGCAAACCATGCAGGCGCCAGGGCTGCGCCCAAAGCGGCCCCAGCGCCATAGACCGGCTGCGGCTGGGGCGCAACCGCGGTGAAGTCTCGCGCCACCGGCGCAGTTGGCAGCGATACGTCCGGCGCGGTGCGCGCTGGCTGCGCCGCCACCGGTTGGACGGCGGGCGCGGTGCTCCCATCGAAGAACGCGTAGCTGGGCAGTGCGAAACTCATCGGCGCGTAAATCGGCGAGATTATCGATAGCAGCATGGAAAAGACCATGAGCAGATTCACCAATTTGCGAATCTGCTCGATGTGGCTGTCACTCAGTTCAACCGAAATAGCAGCAGCGTAACCTGACGGGAATGCACGGTCGTACCCTGCGGTCATAGCAATGCGCCTTTCACGGCCCCGGTCCCGGGGGGCCTAACATTTCCAGGTAACTACTCAGTTGCTCTCCTGTGAGTGCGCCAACATTGCGGGCGACGATGCGGCCGTCGCTGTCGAGGAAGTAGGTCGTTGGATAGCCTTGCACCGCATATTGTGCAGCGATCGAGCCTTGCTCGTCAAGTAGAATCGGATATTCGATCTGATGTTGCGCCAGATAGGTTGCCACCGTGTTGCGATCTTCCTGCACGTCGATGCCGACAAACTGGATGCCGGCCTCAGCCGCACGCGGATACGCCTCCACCAGCACCGGGGTCTGGCGCAGACAGTAGGGGCACCAGGTCGTCCAGAATACCAGCACAGCCGGATTTCCCTGCAACTCCGCCAACGATAGCGTCGGCGAGACGGTGTTCAGCGCACCAAGCACAAATTCAGGCGCCAACATGCCGGTCTCAATCCCCCGCACTGCGGCGGTGGCGGCCTCACCCGCTGCATTGTCTGCTGCGCGGGCATCGGCCGTGGGCGGTTCTGACACCGCAGCGGCGACGGGCGCTGCCGCGACAGGGCTTGCCACGACGGGCGTGGCAGCGACAGGCGTCGCAAAAAGCGAGCTTGCGGTCGCACCAAAGCTGATGCGCGCTGCCTGTTGGAGGGAGCGCACCACAGCGGTGGCGGCGATGCCTTGCGCGTCCGCTGCGGCGCGCACAAACTGATCGGCCAGGATCAGCCGCTGCCAATAGGCATCGAACGCTGCGGGCGGCACCTGTGCGGCTGCCAACGCCGCGTCCAGTTCGGCGCGGCTGCGGCCAGTGCGCGCCAGAAACGCAGCCAGGGCTTCGTCGCTGTCCACGGGGGACGACGGCGCCTGCAAAGCCTGTTGGTGCACGAGTTCGCCGTTGATCCACTGTTCCAACACCAGCCCCGGCGCGCTGGGCGGCTGGCCAGCCAACCCTGCCATCACGGCGTCGATGGCGCGCAGTTGGTCAAAGTCCGCCGGCGTCAGCGCCACCCCATTGACGATGGCTAGCGCGTCGGGTGGCGCAAGAGGTGTTGGGGATGGGGGCACGGCAGACGCAGCAGGCGCCGCCAGTGCACTGGTCGGCGTGGCGAAAGGCGCAGCAGCGGGCGCAGTTGGTGCAGCGGGCGCCGCCGGTGCAGCAGGCGCCGCGGCAGGGCTTGTCGCCACAGGCAATACCGTGGCAGGCTGGTTGCCAATCTGCACCAGCCACAACAACATGAATACCAAGACCAGTGCAAGCACTGGGGCTATTACTGCCAGCCTGAGGCCTGACATAGGTACGCTTCGTTTCTGGCGCGTGCCGTTGCGGTTGACCTATACGATCCGTCTATCGTAGATGACGAAGCCGGAGGTCTACAGGATACTCATCCCGACGACACAAAACACCCAAACTGTTCTGCTTGCAAATTACTGACAGCACCATAGGGGATCGCGGTTAAGAATATCATTAACTCTTTCCGTGCACAGAACCTGCGGCGAAAGTGCGATGCTGTAGTGTCTCAAGATAGTACAGATTATGCATGAAGAAAACGGCCAAATGACCAGTTAAAGCCAGTACATTCTGCTGATGTTTTGGGGAAAGCACGCTTCGGGGCGCAACGTGGTTGAGCGCAGCGTAGCGCCATCATCAGCCGGACACAATGATCAATTCAGCAGGAAGACCAGGGCGCATGCAGCCTCAGCACCGCATGCGCCCCGTATTTTATCGCGTCTTCACGCCATGTCTACCGCCCGATCAGCGGCAGGAACAGGCGGTCCAACATCTCCGGTTCGTCGACCTGGTCCAACGCGGTCGGCTCTGGCCGGCTTACGTAGGTGCAGGTCACATCCTCGCCCGCGGCCAGGTCGATGGCTTCAGGGTTGCTGCCGTCGGAGCAACCCTGTGACACGAAGACCCAGGTCGGCGGACGCGGCGCCTGGATGTCGTAGATGCCCGCGGCCAAGTCCGGGAAGATCTGCTGTGCAGTGCCACGCATGAGGCTGCCTGCGGTGGCCAGCGTGAAGTCGCCCAGCGTCTGGCTGAAGAAGGGGAAGACGCCGTTGCCGTTCTCCGCCACCTTGACGATGGTGAGCCGCGCCAGCTTGGTG
>JAPKMV010000221.1 GCA_026645635.1 Caldilineaceae bacterium | reverse complement strand
TGAGCAAAGATCGGCGGGACGGCGTACTCTTCGCCTTCCGCACCCACATGCCGGAGCCGGTGGATCTGCCACCCATCTATCTGCGCGGCCTCGACCCGGCCGCGCGCTACACGGTGGAAGGCTTTCCCGGCGTGCGTTCCGGCCAGGCGTGGATGAACACACCGCTGCGACTGGCACTCAGAGACCTGGAGAGCACCGTGCGGCGGATTACGCGCATAGTATAGTCATGGGGCGCTCAGCGTAAGAAACCGTTTGGAGCGGTCCCTTTGACGCAGAGTCGCGGAGACGCAGAGGCTCGCAGAGGAATTCTAAAGGTGATCTCTCTGCGTTTCTCTGCATCTCTGCGTTGAAATGGGTGGCATTACACACAACTTCTGTGCGATCACTCCGTCAGCGTAAACACGGTGATCTCCGGCGGGCAGTTGATGCGGAATGGCACCGGCCAACAACCCAGCCCGCGATTTGTGTAGACATAACGTCCGTCGATCTGGCGCAGGCCGATGGGATAGCGTTCGCCGTAGGTGGGGAGCACCGGCGCGGTGGAGTAGAGACCGTCGGCGCCGGGGACGAGCGTGGGCAGACGCACCTGGCCGCCGTGGCTGTGCCCGCTGAACTGGGCAGCGACGGGCGCGTCCGCCGCCAGCACCGTGTCGAAGTAGTCGGGTTCATGCGCCATAAGCAGGTTGACACTCTCTGCGGGCGCATTGCGCAGCGCCGCGCGCAAGTCGGGCTGCCCGCTCCAGATGTCGTCCACTGCGGCAAGCCAGAGGCGGTCGGCGACGGTGACGCCACTGTTGCGCAGCAAGGTGACGTTCGCCGCGGCCAGGCTGCGCATCACCGAATCGACGTCGCCCCACAGATCGTGGTTGCCGAGGCTGGCAAAGGTGGGCATCTCTGCACTGCGCAGCGGCTCCACCAGGTCTGTGGCAATTTCGGCGTGAGCTGCGCGGCGTGCGACGCGGTTGCGTTCGCGGCTGGTGACAAAGTCGCCCGTCAGCAGCAGAAGACTCGCCCCCAACCCGTTGACGCGGGTGATGGCCTGCTGCAACTGCTCCACCGAAAAATAGGCGCCCAGGTGGATGTCCGAAATCTGTGCAATGCGCGTGCCGGCCAGATGTTGGGGCAAGCCAGTGATGCGCAGCGTGATCTCCTCCACCTGCACCCAGTTTGGCTCGCCGAAGCGGGCATAGCCGGTGGTCAGCGCCGCAGCGCCCACGATCGCGCCCATGCCCTGCAAGAAGCGCCGGCGCGTGATGCCGGCGGTGGGTGGTTGGGTCTTCATTGCGCTATACTACACCGTAGTGTCTTCATCTCTGTGCTGTCAACGACTGCCGCAAAGCTGCCGTTCCGCAGGCCGGGGTTTCATCCACCACATTACCTACAGAGGTTCACCATGACCACCCTACCCATCCGCCGCAGCTACACACCAGTGTCCCTTGCCAATGTCACCATCGACGACGCCTTTTGGTCGCCGCGTCTGGAGGCGAACCGCACGCAGACGATCCCCATCGAATATGAGCAGTGCCGCATCACCGGTCGCATCGACGCGCTGCTGCTCCAGTGGCAGCCGGGTCAGCCGATCCCCCACATTTTCTGGGATTCGGACATTGCCAAGTGGGCCGAGGCTGCCAGCTACAGCCTCACCACCCATCCCGACCCCGCCCTTGACGCGCAACTGGACGAGGTGATCGCGCTGTTGGCCGGCGCGCAGCAGCCCGACGGCTACCTCAACTCCCACTACACTGCGGTGGAGCCGGAAAACCGCTGGACGAACCTGCGCGACAACCACGAACTCTACTGTGCAGGGCACCTGATCGAGGCGGGCGTCGCCCACTTTGCTGCCACGGGCAAACGCACGTTGCTCGACGTGGTGAGCCGCTACGCCGACTACATCGCCACCGTCTTCGGGCGCGAGGAGGGACAGAAGCGCGGCTACCCAGGCCACGAGGAGATCGAGCTGGCGCTGGTCAAACTCTACCGCGTCACCGGCGAGCGCCGCTATCTGGAACTGGCCGCCTATTTTGTCGACGAGCGCGGCCAGCAGCCCCACTATTTCGACCAGGAAGCCGTGGCTCGCGGCGACGACCCTGCTGCCTATCACTTCAAGAGCTACCGCTACAGCCAGTCGCACATCCCCGTGCGCGAGCAGCGCGAGGTCGTCGGCCATGCCGTGCGCGCTATGTATCTCTACACCGCGATGGCGGACTTGGCCGGCGAGTTGGGCGATGCGACCCTGCTGGAGGCGCTCGAAGCGCTTTGGCGTCACCTCTGCACGCGCAACCTCTACATCACCGGCGGCGTCGGCGTCTCCTCCGCCAACGAGGGCTTCACGCAGGACTACGACCTGCCCAACCTCTCCGCCTACGCCGAGACCTGCGCCTCGATTGGCCTGGTCTTCTGGATGCACCGAATGCTGCAACTGCGCTGCGACGGGCGCTATGCCGACGTGATGGAGCGCGCGCTCTACAATGGCGTGATCAGCGGCGTCTCGCTGGACGGCGCGCGTTTCTTCTACGAGAATCCGCTGGCCAGCCGCGGCGACCATCACCGCCAGGCGTGGTTCGACTGCGCCTGCTGCCCGCCCAATATCGCGCGGTTGTTGGCCTCGCTGGGCGAGTACATCTACGCCGCCAACGACGACGAGATCGCCGTGCACCTCTACATTCAGGGTGCGGCAAGCGTGACGCTCGGTGGGCAGACTGTGACGCTGCGCCAGACCACGAACTACCCCTGGGACGGCGATGTGGCCGTGACGCTGGCGATGGCGCAGCCGGCGCGCTTTGGGCTGCGGCTGCGCATCCCCGGCTGGTGCCGCCGCGCCGCAGTGAGCATCAACGGCGAGCCGGTGGATATGGAGGGCAAACTGGCGCAGCGCTACCTGACCCTGGTGCGCACCTGGCAGCCAGGCGACCGCGTCACACTGGCGTTTGCCATGCCGGTGGAGCAGGTCTACGCGCACCCGGATGTGCAGCAGAATGTGAATTGCGTGGCCTTGCAGCGCGGCCCGCTGATCTACTGCCTGGAGCAAGTCGATCACGCGACGCCGCTGCATCACCTTCGTCTGCCGGCCGGCGCCGAACTGACGCCGCGTCTGGCGGCAGATCTGCTGGGCGGCGTGGTCGTGTTGGACGGCGAGGCGCTCGCCGCAGAGACGGGCGATTGGGCGAACACGCTCTATCGCAGCGCACCGCCGGTTTTGGTCCCCGCACCGGTGCAGGCGATCCCCTATTATGCGTGGGATAACCGCGACCCTGGCGCCATGTGCGTGTGGCTGCCGCTGGCGGAGATGGGCGGAGATTGAGTCCCTACCGCCGCGGGAAGCGCAGTCGCACGCGGCCCAGCCGCCGCACCGCCAGCAGCGCGCTCACCAGGATCAGCGCGCCGCCGACTGCCTGCAACGGCGTGAGCCGCTCGCCGAGAAAGAGGATCGACCAGACCACGCTGAGCAGCGTTTCCACCGGACCGAGGAGGGCAAGCTGGCCGCTGCCGATGCGCGTCACCGCGTTGAAGTAGCCGAGGCGGGCGAGATAGGTGCTGACCACCGCCAGGATGATTACGGCAAGCCAGCCGTTCGGGCCGGGCGCACTCCACACCGCACCGGTCGCCAGCCACCAGCCGCCGACGAAGATCGTCATCGTGCCGGTAACATAGAACATGACGCTGCGTGCAGGGTAGCCGATCAACGTCCATTGGGTCATGGCCATCTGGAGCGAAAAGAAGAAGGTCGCCAGCAGGGTGAGGCTGGCGCCGAACCAGTCCACGGCGCCGGTGGGGCCGATCAGCAGATAGACGCCTGCAAGGGCCAGCCCGAGCCGCACCAGGTGGCGCCCGGTGAGCCGCTCCCCACGCAGAGCCAGCAGGCTCAGCACGATCGCCGGGCTGAGCGCCAGGATCATCGCCGTGAGCGACGCTTCGAGGAAGTTGAGGCTGAAGAAGAAGAGCACCATGCCGACGGCATTGACCGCACCTACGCCGGTGGCTGCCACCAGACCCCGCCGCGGCATCAGCAGCTTTTGCCGGTCGGTCACGGCCAGGGTGATGGCAAAGAGTGTGGTGGCGATGACCATGCGCACGAACAGCAGTGCGGTCGAGTCGAACCCATTCAGAATGGCGAAGCGCGCCACCGGCGGTGCAAAGCTGAAACAAAAGGTGGCGATCAGCGCCAACGCCCAGCCGATTTCGACCGCGCGCTCGGCTGGCGCAGCCTTGCGGCCGCGGATAAACTTGGAGATGTGCATAGGCTGTCCATTGTGAAGGCTTCTGCCGGTGCGTGCAAGTATGGCGGCGTATCGAATTCGCGATTTGGACGCAAAGTCGCAAAGCGTCTTTCTCCTGGCGTCTTTGCGCCTCCGCGTGAGATTCCTTATTGCCGATAAAGACTGATACAGATAGGGAGACAAAATATGACTGCAGAATTCCAGAGTTCAGCCCCGTTGTCTACACGCTTTGCCGTGCAGGGCAAGCGGGCGTTGGTGACCGGCGGCTCGAAAGGCATTGGCGCCGAGGCGGCCATCGTGCTGGCGCAGGCCGGCGCGGACGTGGCGATTGTCGGGCGGGACGAGGCCGGGCTGGCGGAGACGGCGGCACGGATCACCGCCGCGGGTCGGCGCTGCATTTCCATCGTGGCCGACATGGGCAGCGTGGCAGGGCCGCAAGCCGCTGCGGACGCGGCGCTGGCGGCCTTCGGTGGGATCGATATTCTCGTCAACAACGCGGGCATTGCGCGCATCGCCCCGCTCCTGGAACTCTCAGCCGATGCCTGGGACGAGACGATGGCCGTGAACATGCGCGCACCGTTCCTACTGGCGCGCGCCCTGGCGCCGGCCATGATCGCCCAACGCAGCGGCAAGATCATCAATGTCTCGTCGCAGGCAGGGGCGGTCGCGCTCGACGGCCACGGCGCCTACTGCACCTCCAAAGGCGGGTTGAACCTGCTCACCAAGGTGATGGCGTTGGAATGGGGCGCGCACAACATCCAGGTCAACGGCGTGGCGCCCACGGTGATCCTCACGCCGATGGGCGCCAAAGTCTGGGGCGACCCGGCGAAGTCCGCGCCGATGCTCGCCAAGATTCCTCTGGGGCGCTTTGGGCAGCCGGTGGAGGTGGCCGACTTGATCCTCTTCCTCGCCTCACCCGCCTCCGATCTGATCACCGGCGAGACGATCCTCATAGATGGCGGGTACACGGCGATCTAGCGAAAGCCGCAATTACTCGGGCATCATCCGCAGATGACGCAGATTTTCGCAGATGGCAGACACCATATCTGCGTAATCTGCGTCATCTGCGTCATCTGCGGATACTCCCCCCGCCGCTCTACTCCCCGCTGATCGGCCAGAGGAAGGCGTCGCCAGCCTGCACGGTCATCTCGCCGTTGAGCGTGCCCCAGGGCGGCGGTGCGTCGATGGTGTAGGTGTAGCGGCCCGGGTCAAGGCACTTGTTGACTTCGCCGCCGCCGGCTACGCGGAAGGTTTCGCCCTTGCCAGTGTCCGCCCGCGTGACGGTGACGGTAAGCTCTGCCCCCAGGTGATTCTGGATGAGATAGCAGCCCTGGGTTGCGCTGGCTGTTGCGGCGCTGCCACTGCCGGTGCTGCTGCCGCCCTGTGCACCGCCGCTTGCAGCCGGCGGCGGTGGCGCCGTGGCCGCGGGCAGCTCGCTGCAGCGGACAGAGAGCGCCACGTAGCGGCTGCCGCCCGCGATCCAACCTTCGACGCCGTCTGCGGTGACTATCGATAACCAGGCGCAGTCGTCGACCTGGCCGGCGACCTGCGGCGCGTCCCCCGCGTTCAAGACGCCCACGCGATTGTAGCCGGTGCCCGGCCCGCTGCGCACGTTGAGGGCTTCGACCTGGACGACGGCCACAGCCGCGTCGAGCGTCTCTACCACTGGCGCTGCTTCCGCAGCCAGCGCACCGCGCACCGCCAGGGACGACAGCACCTCGCTGAACGCAGTCAGATCGGCTTCGCTCATCAAGTTGACATAGAAGAAGATCAGCGGCGACGACGCACCCGCGGGGTTGGCGGCGAAGACGACGAACGATTCGCCGGCGACGCCGTCGCATTCCGTCCAAACGTCATAGACGCCGTCGATGGCGTCGGTGCTGTAGTCGTAGCGGTCGTCGTAGGTGCAGGTGTCGGCAAAGTCAAACAGATCGACGGCTTCCACTGGTGTCAACTCCGCCACCTCCTCCGACACGCCAATGAAGATGCCGGGCACATCCCAG
>JAPKMV010000220.1 GCA_026645635.1 Caldilineaceae bacterium | reverse complement strand
CCGGTCTCTACAAACCCAACAGCGGCAAGATCAAGGTCAACGGCGCGACGGTGAGTTTCAACTCCCCGCGCGATGCGATTGCCAAAGGTATCGGCATGGTGCATCAGCACTTCATGTTGGTGCCCACCCAGAGCGTCACAGAAAATATCCTGTTGGGGCTGAAGCAGCCGCGCTTCTTCATGAACCTGCCGCGCTACGAGCGCCAGATCCTGGAACTCGAAGAACAGTATGGCCTGCGCGTCGATCCCAAAGCCAAGATTTGGCAGCTTTCGGTGGGTGAACAGCAGCGCGTCGAGATTCTCAAGACCCTCTTCCGCGGCGCCAATGTGCTGATCCTGGACGAGCCAACCGCGGTGCTGGCGCCGCAAGAGATCGACGAACTGATTGCGACGATGCGTTCGCTGGTGGCCCAGGGCAAGTCGATCATCTTCATCAGCCATAAGCTGCATGAAGTGACTGCCGTGGCGGATCGGATCACTGTGCTGCGCAAGGGGCGGGTGACGGCGCAGGGGCTGCCGATGGCTGACCGCACCCGGCACGAACTGGCGCAGTTGATGGTGGGGCGCGATGTCGTCTTTCAGGTGGAAAAGGAACCGCACACACCGGGGGATGTGGTGCTGCGCGTCGACAATGTGCACGCCCTCAACAACAAGGGCGCACCCGCGCTGCGCGGCGTTTCTCTGGATGTGCGCGCCGGTGAGATTGTCGGGATCGCCGGGGTGGCGGGCAACGGCCAGAGCGAGCTGGCGGAGTGCATCACCGGCCTGCGTGACTGCACGTCCGGTCAGATTCAGGTCGCGGGGATCAACGTCACCAACCAGCCGCCGCTGGCGGCCATCCTGGCTGGCGTCGCCCACATCCCCGAGGACCGCAACCGCGTCGGCTCGTCGCCCAACCTGACAATCACCGACAACGTGATCATGAAGCGCTATCGCTCCGACCCCATCGGCAACGGCATGACAATCAACGATGCGACGGCGCAGGAATATGCGCGCACGCTGAAGACAACCTACGACATCCT
Source organism: Caldilineaceae bacterium (assembly GCA_026645635.1). GTDB lineage: Bacteria > Chloroflexota > Anaerolineae > Caldilineales > Caldilineaceae > Fredericiella. The sequence continues at coordinate 5,199 of JAPKMV010000220.1, read as the reverse complement.
GGCGCCGAGTGTGCAGACCCTGGCGCGGAAACTCTCCGGCGGCAATTTGCAAAAGGTCATCCTGGCGCGGGAGATCAACACGACGCCGAAGGTGATCGTCGCCGTGCAGCCGACGCGCGGTCTCGATGTGGGCGCGGTGGAGGCGATTCAGCATCACCTGCTGGCCCAGCGCATGGCCAACACCGCTGTGCTGCTGATTTCTGAGGAACTGGAAGAACTGATGGCGCTGAGCGACCGCATTGCGGTCATTTACAGCGGCCAGATCATGGGGATCGTTGAACCCGATGAATTCGACGTCGGCGAGATCGGCATGATGATGACCGGCGCCCCGCGTGCCAGCCTGTCGCGCGTGCCGGCGACGATAGTCAATCCCTAGCGCTGCGGGAGACATGATGGCATTCCCAATCTCCATTGCAATCGAAAAACGCACAGCCGATGTCCCGCGCTGGATGCCGGCCGCTACGTCCATCGGCTCTGTGGTGGCGGCTTTCATCGTGAGCGGCATCGTGCTCTGGCTGATTGGCAGCGACCCGGTGCGCGTCTATGGGTTTTTCGTGCGCGCCACCTTTGGCAGTTGGGCCGCAATCTCCGACACGATGGTCAAGGCGACGCCGCTGATCCTGGTCGGCTTAGCCTGCACCGTCGCCTTCAAGATGAAGCTGTGGAACATCGGCGCCGAAGGCCAGTTCTACATGGGCGCGTTCTTCGCCAGCCTCGTCGTCCTGGTGCCGCTGGTGCCTGCCGGCACGCCGGCGATTGTGGTAATTCCCTTCATGGCCGCAATGGGGATGCTCGGCGGCGCCATCTGGGGTTTCTTCCCCGGTTTTCTGAAAGCGCGCTTCCAGGTGAACGAAATCATCACGACTTTGATGCTCAACTATGTGGCCATCCTCTGGAACAACTTCTGGATCTTCGACCGCTGGAGCGACGCCGGTTTCCAGATGACGCCGACCTTCGAGCGCAATGCCTGGCTGCCGCGCCTCTCCGACCTCGCCCGCGAATACCCGATTTTTTCCGGGATCACCCTGCACCTGGGCGTCGTCTTTGGGCTGCTGGCAGCAGTGGTCGTTTGGTGGGTGCTGGAGCGCAGCCGCTGGGGCTACGAGATTCGTCTTATCGGCGACAATCCACACGCCGCGCGCTACGCAGGCATCAACATCGCCCGCAACATCATCCTGGTGATGATGTTCTCCGGCGCCCTGGCCGGGCTGGCCGGCATGTCGGAAGTTTCCGGCGTCGTGCACCGCCTCCAGGAGCGCATCTCGCCGGGCTACGGCTTCACCGGCATCATCGTGGCCTGGCTGGCGAAGTTGAATCCTTTCGGCGTCGTGCTGGTCTCGATTCTGTTCGGGGCGCTGATCGTGGCGGGGCGTGAGGTGCAGCCTTCCGGCATCGCCCAGATGATCCAGGGATTTGTCCTTTTTGCCGTCATCAGCAGCGACGTTTTGCTGCGCTACAAGGTGCGGTTGGTGCGCACGCGCGCCGATCAGAACGCAGCAGGAGAAGCAGCGTGAATCTGGAAATCATCCTGCACGCCGGTCTGGCCACCGGCACCGTGCTGCTCTTTGCCAGCATCGGCGAACTGCTGGCCGAGCGGTCGGGCATATTGAATCTGGGCGTCGAAGGCATGATGTTGATCGGCGCCATGACCGGTTTCAGTATGGCGCTGGCCACCGGCAACCCGTGGCTGGGGCTGCTGCTGGCGATGCTGGCCGCGGGCGTCCTCAGCCTGGCGCACGGCGTCGTCACCATCAGCTTCCAGGCGGATCAGGTGGTCAGCGGTCTGGCGCTCACCTTTCTGGGCACGGGATTGGCCCTGGTGCTGGGCAACGGGCTGACCGGCCAGAACGCCCCGCTGATCCCGAACTACGACATTGCCGGACTCGCTGCGATTCCCTTTATCGGCCCTGTGTTCTTCGAAGACCACAGCCCGCTGGTCTATCTGGGCTACATCTTTACGCCGCTCGTCTGGTTCTACATCGAAAAGACACGCCCCGGCATGCACCTGCGCGCCGTGGGCGAGAAGCCGGTGGCGGCGGACACAATGGGCGTCAGCGTCTACAGGCTGCGCTATTTCTATGTCTTCGTTGGCGGCTGTCTGGCTGGGCTGGCCGGCGCGACCATCAGCCTGTCCGTTTCGCCGGGCTGGTACAGCGCACAGACCACTTCCGGGCAGGGGTGGATCGCCATCGGTTTGGTGATCTTTGCCCAGTGGAATCCGCTGCGCGCCGCGCTTGGCGCCTATCTCTTCGGCGCGCTGCGGCGCGCGATCCTCGACCTGCAAGGGCCGCGCATGATCCTGGGGTTCGTCAACCCACTCTACATCAACCCCAACCTGGGCTTCTTCTTGCAGATGGCGCCCTACCTGCTCACGATTTTGGCGTTGGTCATCGGCTCCCGCGCCGCCATGCGCAAGCGCATCGGCGCGCCGGCTGCCCTGGGCGAGCCGTATATCCGCGGGGAGCGCGGCCTGTAGCGATGCTGCCCCAATCTCACATCGCCTACACCTGGTTGGCGCTCACCGTCGCTCAGGATGTGCTGGGTGTTGCGCCGGATGCCGACTACCGGCTGGTCGCCCTGGCCGCCACTGCCCCGGATTTGATCGACAAGCCGCTGGCCACCGCCTATTTTTACCGCCGCTACAAATCCGCCGTGCTCTTTGCCCACACGCTCCTCGCCGATCTGGCGGTGCTCTGGGTGACGCTGGCGCGGCAGCCGCGCGGGTGGGTCTATGGGGCGGCGTTTCTCGGCCACGGGCTGCTCGACCGCATCTGGTTCTACCCCGCTACCTTTTACTGGCCCTGGCGCGGCTGGCGCTTCCATGTGTGGGGCAAGCGCGGTTCGGAGCAGGAGGAGATCGGCAAGGCCTACTGGATCGCGTTCACCCGGCGGCCGGAACTGTGGGGCTGGGAGTTAGGCGGACTGCTGGCGCTGGCGATCTTCGTCTTGCGCTGGCGGCTCTATCGCTGGCCTAACCTGCGTCGCTTCCTCCTCACGGGCCGCCCCGGCTCAGCAAATGCCTGAACCGCCGTGCCTATCCAACCGTCAGAGACAGATTGAAGGCGAGCATTCGTGGAAATTCGTTGAGATTCGTGTCATTCGCGCCCAAGTGGTAGAATCGGCTCATGTCTGATTCCACCGCGCCTGCTGCGGCGCCGCCCACCCATCCGCCGCTGCCGCCAGCCACCGGGCGCCGCGTGCTGGTCAACACCGGGGCGCTGACCAGCGCCAGCCTCTGGCGCATCGCCATGAGCTTCATCCTGCAACTGCTGATCGCCCGGCGGCTGGGCGTCGAGGCGCTGGGCATCTACACCACGGCGATGGCCTACCTCAACGTCAGCCAGGTCTTCACCGAACTCGGCTTGCCGGCGCTGCTGGTGCGCGACCTCGCCCAGGAGCCGGCGCACCGCCGCAGCTATTTCCGCCGCATGTTGGTGATCCAGGTGAGCGCGGGTCTGCTGACGTGGGGAGGGCTTGTGCTGCTCACCGGCATCTTGCCCTATTCGCCGGCCACGGTCTGGGCCTTGTGGCTGGTGGGCGCATCGCTGCCGCTCTTTGCCGTTTCCTCGGCGTGCCACACGCTTTTTCAGGCGGGGGAGCGGATGGAGCTTGTCTTTGGCGTCGAGGCGGTGATCAACGCGCTGATACTGGCGGCCAGCATCGGGCTGATGTGGCAGGGCTACGATGTTGTGGCGCTCATCGGCCTGATCGTGGCGACGCAATTGATTTCGGCGCTCGTCAGCCTGGCGCTGCTGGCGCGCAGCCGGCTGCTCCCGCCGCCCCAACAGCCGGCGCCGACGACCTTTCCGCGGCTGCTGCGCCGGGCGACGCCCTTCTTCGGCCTCTCCGTGGGCGATGTGCTGCTCCAGCGGCTGGACATTCTGCTGCTCAGCGTCGTGGCCGGCCCTGTGGTGGTGGGCGTCTACAGCGCGGCGTACAACCTGGTGCGCGTGGCGTTCAAGCTGGTGCAGAGCTTCTGGCGGGCGCTCTACCCGACGCTGAGCCGGCTGCACCGGCAGGCGCCGGAGAACTATGCGCGGCTGGCCCGCCTGGGGCTGCGCTACAGCCTGCTGGCGCTGCTGCCCCTCGCCGCGGTGGGGGCAGGGGTGGCCGACGGTTTGCTTCACCTGATCTATGGGCCGGACTATCTGGTTTCGGCGGCCGTGCTCCAGATTTCGATCTGGACGATCCCGCTCTTCCTGCTCGAACTCTATGCGATTACGCTGCTGATGGTGGAACATGCGCTGCGCGCTGCGCTCTGGATCACCGGCGTGCACCTGGCGTTGACTTTGCTGCTGCTGCCGCCGCTCACCATGTTGTTGGGCGCTGCCGGCGCCGCGCTGGCCGTGTTGACCGCCGGCGCCGCAGGGGCTGGCCTGGGCGCTTTCCTACTCTGGCGGGCGCACCTGCCGCTGCGCCTGGAGCGCGGCTGGCTGGTGCTGGCGGCCAGCGCGGCCGCAGGAGTCGTCACCGTCCTCCTGCCGGCGCCCTGGATTGTGCAGGCTTTGGCCGGTCTGGCCGTCTATGCTGCCCTCATCTGGTTGACCGGCGTGCTCTCCCTGCGCGACTTCCGCGCCCTGCGCCAGATCATAGCGGGCAACGCTGCGCAATGATTTGTGAGAAGGCCGCGGTTGGGATAAAATGCCAATTTGGTTTGGGAGCAGAGGGATGACAGACGGTCTCAAGACGAATGGCAGCAACAAGATAGGTGAGCCGGAAGAGCGCCGCTTCCGCATTTTGATGGTGGCGCCGACGAGTTTCTTCGCCGACTACGGCTGTCACGTCCGCATCCTGGAAGAGGCGCGGGTTTTGCAGCGCCGCGGGCACACGGTGACGATTACCACCTACCACACCGGGCGCTATCTTCCCGACCTGGACATCGTGCGCACGCTGCCCATCCCGTGGCGCCGCGATTACGAAGTGGGTTCGAGCCGGCACAAGATCGGCTTCGATGCGCTGCTGGGGCTGAGCACGCTCCAACTGCTGCTGCGCCGCCGCTTCGACATCATCCACGCCCATCTCCACGAAGGCGCGCTGATTGCCCAGGTGCTGGGCAGTCTCTTCGGCATCCCGGTGGTCTTCGATTTTCAGGGCAGCCTGACTGAGGAGATGATCGACCATCGCTTCCTGCGGCGCGAAAGTTGGGTCTATCCGGCGGTGCGCAACCTGGAAGAACGTATCGACCGCGCGGCGGCCACC
>JAPKMV010000021.1 GCA_026645635.1 Caldilineaceae bacterium | reverse complement strand
AAAAGATGAGCCACAGATTGCGCAGATTTCACAGATTAACTGCTGGTGCATCTGCGTAATCTGCGAAATCTGCGGATGATGCCTGCCTGGGTAGTTACGAAATCCGTGAGAATCCGCCGCATCCGCCAAATCCGCGGTCTATTCCAATTTCCGTGCCACCAGCGCGACCCAATCGCCCTCTTGCTTGCGGTCGATCAGTTGGAAGCCGTGGCGCTGCACCGCATCGACGACGAGGTCCGTCCGAAAATCAATGATGCCGGAGAGGATGATGTGCCCGCCGGGCGCAAGTGGTTCAGCCAGCGGCGGGTTGCCATAGGCGCCGTCGAAGAGCTTGGCGATCACCTCGGCCAGGATGTTGACGACCAGCAGCGAGAATCGTCCGGCCATCTGCTCCGGCACACTGCCCAGTTGCACCGTAAACGCTGTGCCCGCACCGGTGGCGAGGCCATTGCGCGCGGCGTTCTCCTGCGTCACATCCACGGCAATGGGGTCGATGTCGGCGGCGAGAATCTCCTCTGCGCCCAGTTTGGCCGCAGCGATGGCCAGCACGCCGCTGCCTGTGCCCAGGTCGAGCACGGCATCGCCGGGACGCACAAGTTCCTCCAGACAGACCAGGCAGAGCCGCGTGGTCGGGTGCAGCCCGGTGCCAAAGGCCATGCCCGGGTCGAGTTCGATCACGATGTCGTCGGGCAGGGCAGCGAACTCCTCCCAACTGGGTTTGAGCACGACGCGCTTGCCCACGCGCAGCGGCTTGTAGAACTTCTTCCAAGCGTGGGCCCAGTCTTCCTCGCGCAGGGTGCGCACCTGAGGTTCAGGAATGGGGTAAAGCAGGCTCAGCCGCCACAGCCCTTCTTCGATCTGGCGGCGAATCTGCTCCCCGCGCGCGCCAGGCTTGATGTAGGTCTTCACCCACAGCCGAAACTCGCCGTCGATGGGCTGCGCCCAGTCGTCGTAGCCGGTGGATTCGATCACCGCGCCACCGCCGCTGGCCTCACCCTCCGCGCTGTCATCGTCGTAGTCGCCGCCGTTGAAGCGGTTGAACAGCTCGCTGACCGCCTCCGCCGCCTCGGAGTCGCACTCGACGGATATTTCGAGAATCTCGCCTGGGTTCATTGACTTATGCCCGTATCGTTGCAAACTGTACTACACAGAGTGCGCAGAGTTGGCACAGAGTTCGCAGAGAGTACACTGAGGGCCAACGCTCTGTTATCTCTCTGTGAACTCCGTAGCTTCTCTGCGCACTCTGTGTAGTGATGTAAATACCTCAATCGCTGCCGAAGAGCCGGTCGAAGAAGCCTTTGGGCGGCTCGACGGTGGCGCTGTCGCCGAAGGACTTGGCGAGTTGGCGGAAGAGTTCTTTCTGCTCGGCGTTGAGCTTGGTGGGTACGACGACCCGTGCGGTCACGAGCATATCGCCGCGGCCATTGCGCTGCAAATGGGGCACGCCGAGGCCGCGCTTACGAAACTGGGCGCCGCTCTGGGTGCCGGGCGGCACTTCAAGCTCTTCCTGCCCGCCTTCCAATGTGGGAATCTGCACCGTAGCGCCCAGCGCGGCCTGCGCCACGTTGATCGGCAGCTCAATCAGCAGGTCCGACTGGTTGCGCACAAAGACCGGGTGCGGCTCCACCGCGACGACCACATAGAGGTTGCCGGCGGGGCCGCCCATCTGCCCGGCTTCGCCTTCACCCACCAGCCGGATGCGCGTGCCTTCATCCACACCCGCCGGAATCTTCACGTTCAGCTTGCGGGTGACGCGCAGGGTCTTGCGGCCGGCGCACTTGCTGCACGGGGACGGGATCACTTCGCCTGTGCCACCGCAGGCCGAACAGGTGGCCGAGGTGATCACCGCGCCGAAGAGCGGGCTTTGCTGGCGGCGCTTGACTTCACCGGCGCCGTTGCAGGTGTGGCAAACCACCGGCTGTGTGGGCGGCTCCGCGCCGGCGCCGTGACAGCGGTCGCACGTCTCCATGCGCGGGATCTCCAGTTCGCGATCCACGCCGAAGGCCGCTTCCTCAAAGCTGATGCGAATATCGGCGCGCAGGTCGGCGCCGCGGCGGGGCTGGCGGCGACTTTGCGCCGCGTTCGCCCGGCCGAAGTTGCCAAACAACTCCTCGAAAATGCTGCCCAGGTCGCCAAAGCCGCTCATGTCGCCGTAGCCGGCGCCGGCGCCCTGCACGCCCGCATGGCCGTACCGGTCATAGGCGGCGCGCTTCTGGTCGTCGCTCAGCACCTGGTACGCTTCGTTCATCTCTTTGAAACGAATTTCGGCCTCCGGCGCCTTGTTCACATCCGGGTGATACTGCTGCGCCAGACGGCGAAATGCCTTTTTGATTTGGTCTTTATCCGCGTTGCGCGCCACGCCCAACACTTCGTAATAGTCACGTTTGTCCATAAAGCCTTGCTACACTGTCCCTATTCCCAGTTAATGATCCACGCACAAAGTCCGGCGAGCAGCACCGTCGCCCCCACCAGCGCCGCCCACTGCCCCGCCTCGAAACCGACATGACGGGCGCTGAAATAGAGGATCACCACCATGCCCAGGGCGAGCACCAGCCAGTTGGACAATACGGGATGTTCATTCCAAAAGCGCTTAATCGAATCCATAGACTCCCACTCTTGCTATCAGGACTTGCACAGGTTGAGCTTGTCGAAGCCGGCTTCGACAAGCTCAACCCGTGCAAGTCCTAATTACATTGCCCATTTATCGAGCAAATCGGCCCAGATCGCATCGAGTTGTGCGGCTAACTCGTCCGTCGTCCCGCTGTTGTCGATGACGCGCGTTGCGCGCTGAACTTTTTCCGCCTGGGATGACTGCGCCGCCATGCGCTGCGCCGCCTCCGTCTCACTCATGCCGCGCAGCGTCAGCAACCTCGCCATTTGGATCTCCGGCGCAGCGGTGACGACCCACACCTCATTACATAAGGTAAGCAATCGCCCGGATTCTAGCAGTTTGATCGCTTCCAATATCACCACCGGCGCCGTCGTGGTCGCCAGTTCGGCCTGCGCCAACTGAAAAACGGCCGGATGCACGATCGCCTCCAGCCGCTGCAGCGCGGCAGCATCGGCAAAGACGATGCGCCCCAGGGCGAGCCGGTCGATCTGCCCGTCGGCTGCGACGACGCCAGGCCCAAACGCAGCGACAACCGCAGCGTAAGCGGGGCCGGACGGCGCCATAGCCGCGTGGGCCAGACGGTCGGCGTCGATGATATGGGCGCCCTTGTGGCGCAGATAGGCCAGCACCGTGCTCTTGCCTGTGGCAATGTTGCCGGTCAGCCCGACGATGATCGGTCGATGCACAAATTGGCAGTCTACCACAGCATGGCGCGTAGGTGAAGCACACCATCTCCCAAAATTCATCTCACGCCGCCAACCTGTGATATAGTTCACAATGTTCTGATTTTCTGCGCTCAGCAGCGAATACGTTGATCTTGTGCAATGGCGCCAAGCCGCAAAACCGGACGAAACCCGGTGCGTGCTTGGCGTTGTCGTGCAAGGCGTTGACCTGCTGAACCTATTCAAAAGGAGTGTTTTGTCATGCGTTCTCGTTTCTTGTGGACGGCGCTGCTGCTCGTCCTCGTCCTGATGTTGGCGGCCTGCACGCAGGGCGCCGCGCCGGCTGCTGCACCGGAGGCTGGCAGTGAGGCTGCCGCCGCCACGGGCGCCTGCACCGACCCGCTGGGCTGCGTCGCCGTGCCCGCAGGGGAGCCGATCAAGATCGCCTATGCGATGGTGACCTCCGGGCCGAATGGCTCGCTGGGCATCGACTCGCAGCGCGGCATGGAGATCGCCGTGGCCGATGCCGGCGGTGAACTGCTCGGCCACCCGCTGGAGATCGTCGGCGAAGACACGGGCTGCAGCCCGGAAGGCGGCCAGGCCGCGGCGGCCAAGCTGGCGTCTGACAGCCAGATTTTCGCCGTAGTCGGCACGACCTGCTCCAGCGAAGCCCGGGTCGGCGCGCCGATCCTGAGCGACGCCGGCGCCAGCATGATCTCCCCCTCCAACACCGCGCCGGATCTGACCGACCCGGAGAAGCGTTCGCCTGGCTATTTCCGCACGGCGCACAACGACAAGGTGCAGGGCCGCGTCGCCGCTGAGTTCGTTTTCAACGAACTGGGTCTGACAACGGCCGCCACGATCCACGACGGCTCCGTCTACGCGCAGGGTCTGGTCAATGCCTTTGCCGAGAACTTCAAGGCATTGGGCGGCGAAATCGTCTCCGAGCAGGCTGTGAACACGGGCGACACCGATATGCGCCCCGTGTTGACGACGATTGCCTCGGCCAACCCGGCCGCCATCTACTACCCGATCTTCATCGCCGAGGGCGCCTTTGTCACTGCGCAGGCCGGCGAAGTGCCCGGGCTGGAGAACGTGGTGCTGATGGGCGCCGACGGTGTCTTCTCGCCGGACTTCGTCAACGCCGCCGGCGCCGCCGCCCAGGGCATGTACCTGAGCAGCCCGGACTTCAGCGCCTTCGGTGAAGCCTACCAGGGCTTCCTGCAGAAGTATCAGGATGCCTACGGCGAGCCGCCGCTGAGCACCTACCATGCCCATGCCTACGACGCCACGATGCTCTTCCTCTCCGCGATCGGGCAGGTGGCCGTGCAGGATGGCGACACGCTGCTGATCGGCCGCCAGGCGCTGCGCGATGCATTGGCCGCCACCACGAATTTCCAGGGTCTCACCGGCAACCTGACCTGTGACCCGAACGGCGACTGCGCCGACCCGAAGATCGCCGTGTACGAAATCGTCGACCCGGCGGAGTGGAATCCCAACGTGACCTCGCCGATGAAGGTCTATCCGTAAGCAGAGCACGTAGGTGCGGTTTCCATACCGCATAAACCCAACAGTGACATAGGTGCGGTTTCCATGATGAGATCCGTGCATCATGGAAACCGCACCTACATTTCCCCTGCAAATACTCCCCCTGACTTTATGCCGTGTTGACAAACGAATGTCGCTCGCCTATAATCCGACGCGTTCACGGCAGAGGCCATCAGCGACGATGTTCTTCCCCGCCGTGGGCTGTCCCAGAAAATGGCTCATCACCTTGCCGCATCCAGAACCTGGGCAATTGTCGTTCAACCCATGCCAATCGTGTTTCAGTAACAAAGGAGCAAGCTTCCCTATGAGAACTCGGACGCTACTATTATTCTCTGTACTCGTGTTGTTTGCGCTGGCATTCGCCGCCTGCGCCGCACCGCCCGCGACGGCCCCGGTCGCAGATGCGCCGGCTGCCGCCACCGAAGCCGCCTCTGAAGCGCCTGCCGCCGACGCCGCAGCAAGCACCGATGCCGCCGCCGGCTGCACCGATGCGCTTGGCTGTGTCGAGATCGCCGCTGGCGACCCGATCCGCATCGGCTACGCCCTGGTGGTCGCCGGCCCGAACGCTGCCCTGGGCGAAGACTCTGCCCGCGGCATTGAGATCGCTGTCGATGACCTGGGCGGCGAGTTGCTCGGCCACCCCATCGAGATCGTCGGCGAAGACACCGGCTGCAGCCCAGAAGGCGGGCAGGCCGCGGCCACCAAGCTGGCCTCTGACCCGACCATCGTCGCTGTGATCGGCACGAGCTGTTCCAGCGAAGCCCGCGTCGGCGCGCCCATCCTGAGCGAAGCCGGCCTGAGCATGGTTTCGCCCTCCAACACCGCGCCGGACCTGACCGACCCGGAGAAGCGCACCCCGGGCTACTTCCGCACCGCACACAACGACCTGGTGCAGGGCGCCGTGGCCGCTGAATTCGCCTTCAACAACCTGGGCCTGACCAAGGCCGCCACCGTCCACGATGGCTCGCTCTACGCCGTCGGCCTGGCCACCGCCTTTGCCGACGCCTTCAAGGCCCTGGGCGGCGAGATCGTCTCCGAGCAGGCGGTCAATGTCGGCGACACCGACATGCGCCCGGTGCTCACCACTATCGCCGCAGCCGGCCCCGAGATCATCTACTACCCGATCTTCACCTCGGAAGCCGGCTTCATCACCGCGCAGTCCAAGGAAGTGCCGGGCCTGGAGAACGTCAAGCTGATGGCCGCTGACGGTTCCTTCTCGCAGGACTTCGTCAACGCCGCCGGTGAGGCAGCGTTGGGCATGTACCTGAGCAGCCCGGACTTCAGCGCCTTCGGCGACGCCTACCAGGGCTTCCTGGCTGCGCACGAGGCCAAGTACGGTGAACCGCCGCTGAGCGCCTTCCACGCCCACGCCTACGACGCCGCCAACGTGATCGCGGCAGCCGTCCAGGCTGTGGCCATCCAGGATGGCGACACGCTGATCATCCCCAAGGGCGCGCTGCGCGACGCCATCGCCGCCACGTCCGGCTTCCAGGGGCTGACCGGCACCATCACCTGCGGTGAGAGCGGTGACTGCGCCGACCCGAAGATCGCCGTCTACGAGGTCACCGATATCAGCGCATGGAATCCGAACGTCACGTCGCCGATGAAGGTTTATCCCTAATCGTCGGAACGGCAGCGTTCACTAGCCCCATGAACAAACAGAAGGGGCGGGGCAGCAGACCCCGCCCCTTCTGCTAACTACAATCCAGAACACCGGCGCAAGCCGGGGCATGGATGCAAGGTCAGGAGATAGCCGATGTTCTCGAACCTGCGCCGCAAATACGATTTTACCGACTATATCCTCTGGTTGATCGGCGCCACGCTTTTGATTGCGATTATTTACGGTTCCTTTGTCACCCTCTCCAGCGGCAAATACACGACCGAACAGTGGCTGAACTTCGTCATCTTTGGGTTGGCGCAAGGCGGCATTTACGCCCTGATTGCGCTTGGCTATACGATGGTGTATGGCATCCTGGGCATGATCAACTTTGCCCACGGCGAATTCTTCATGTTCGGCACCTTCGGCGCATTTTTCGTGGCGGAGGCGCTGGCCAGCAGCGGCTTTCTGGAGAGCAATCCGCTGCTCTCGATTATCGTCATGTTGATGGCCGCCATGATCGTCTCGGCGACGGTGGCCGTGCTCTCGGAGCGCATCGCCTATCGCCCGCTGCGCCGTGCGCCCCGCCTGGTGCCGTTGATCACGGCCATCGGCGTCTCCTATTTTCTCCAGTACACGGCGCGCGGCTTCTTTGGCTCCGGCGTGGAAGCGTTCCCCAATGTGCCGGCGCTGGCTGGCGTCGTCCAACTCGGACCAATCACGATGCAGCGCAGCCAGATCGCGGTCTTCGCCGCCACCGGCATTCTGCTCTTTCTGCTCTGGTTTATCGTTTCCAAAACCAAGGTCGGTCGCGCCATCCGCTCCGTCGCCGAAGACAAGGATGCCGCGGCGCTCATGGGCGTCAACGTCGACCGCACGATTGCGCTCACCTTTGCCCTGGGCGGCATCATGGCCGGTGCGGCCGGCGTGATGTACGGCCTGGTCTTCCGCCAGGTGGCCTTCTACATGGGCTTCGTGCCGGGGTTGAAGGCATTCACCGCCGCCGTGCTCGGCGGCATCGGCAACCTGGCTGGCGCGGTGATGGGCGGCCTGATCCTGGGCGTCATTGAGTCGGTCGGGCCGAGCCTGTTCCTGGAAGGCATCGGCATTCCGTCGCCCCACCAGTTGAAGGATGGCATCGCCTTCACCGTGCTCGTGTTGATCCTCATCTTCCGCCCAAGCGGCATCCTGGGCGAGCGGCTGTCGAAGCGAGCCTAGCAACCAGGAGGACATGTCATGCAAAAAGAACGACCCTATTCCCTGCTGGACGCAGCCACGCTTGGACTTTACGGTGGCATTGCTGCCATCATGATCGCCCTGGTTGGCATGGTGGACGCCTTCGAGCGCAAGGACATCATTGCGGACGTTGTCACCATGTCACAGGTGCTCCTCAGCGCGATGGCCTTCACCCCCGCCTTTTTTGCCGCCAGCCGCGCCCAGCGCACGCGCGGCAAGGGCATCTCCCTGGTTGCCGGTGCGGTGGCTGGCAGCATCGCTGCGCTGTTAGTGGCTCTACTGGCCCTCGCGATTGTGCCGCTCAACCTGCGCGCAGTGTTTGTCAACGCCACGCCGGTTTTGGTCAACGAACTGATGCCTGGCGACCTGGAGGGCATCATTGGCGCGGTGGTGCTGGTGGCTGCTGGCCTTGTCGTCGGCGTGATCGCCGCGCTGCTCACCTGGCTGCCCGGAGTGCTGCGGCGCGCCACGATCATCAGCCTGGTCTCGGTCACGCTGATCGCGCTGCTCGCCGATGTGATCGCCGTCGTCATTCCACGCGAAGTCGACCGCTACATCTACCGTTCCAACGGCCTGAGCGTCGAGGGCGCCATCACCGTCTTTGTTGTCATCCTGGTGATTGCCTGTCTCTGGCAGGTGCTGCAGCCCAAGTTGAACCGGGCCGTGGCGAATCTGCCGGAGAGCCGCCGCCAGGTGCTGCGCTTTGTCACCACCATCGTGCTGCTGGCGCTGCTCTTTGCTGCGCCGGCGCTGCTTGGCTCCTACCTCAGCGAAGTGGCTGACCTGGTCGGTTTCTACATCGTCATGGCGCTCGGCCTCAACGTCGTGGTCGGTTTCGCCGGCCTGCTCGACCTGGGCTACGTGGCTTTCTTCGCCATCGGCGCCTACACGATGGCGGTGCTGACGACGCCAGAACTGCCGCTGGTGCGCAGCTTTATCCCACAATTGAGTTTCTGGGCAGCGCTGCCACTCGCGGTGTTGGCGGCGCTGCTGGCCGGTGTTCTCCTCGGCGTACCCGTGCTCAAAACCCGCGGCGACTACCTGGCGATCATCACGCTGGGCTTCGGCGAGATCATCCGCCTGTTGGTGCTCTCGGATGCGCTGAAACCGGTCATGGGTGGCGCACAGGGCGTCACCGGCATCGCCCGCCCGGAAGGCTTCGGTCTCCGCGCCGACACGCCGCAGGAGTTCTACTATCTGATCTTGATCTCAATTCTGATCGCGTGGTTTATCACCGCGCGCTTGAAAAAGTCGCGGCTGGGGCGCGCGTGGATGGCGATCCGCGAGGATGAGGATGTGGCCGCGGCCATGAGCATCAACCTGGTTGGCTACAAACTGGCGGCCTTTGCCACCGGCGCCACGCTGGCCGGGTTGAGCGGCGCCTTCTTCGGCTCCAAGCTCGGCTCGATGGTGCCGGCTTCCTTCAACGTGCTGGTCTCGATCAACGTGCTGGCGGTGCTCATCGTGGGCGGCATGGGCAGTCTGCCCGGCGTCGTCGTCGGCGCCATCGCCCTCATCGGCCTGCCGGAACTGCTGCGCGAATTCAACGAATTCCGCTGGTGGGTCTACGGCGCCGTGCTCGTGGCGATGATGCTCTTCCGGCCTGAGGGTCTCTGGCCCGACGCCGTGCGCGAACGCGAACTGCTGGAAGACCATGAGCCGAACGTGATCGACGAAGACCCCACCGGTCTCGCCAAAGATGCGACCGTGCCAACCTAGGAGTTGAACGATGGAACTGTTAGTTGCCAAAGGGATTCATAAACGCTTCGGCGGGTTGCAGGCGCTGACCGCGCTCGACATCAACGTGGTGGAAAACACGATCCATTCGGTGATCGGTCCAAACGGCGCAGGCAAGACCACCTTCTTCAACTGCATCACCGGCTTCTACACGCCAGAGGAAGGGCAAGTCACTTTCGACGGCGAGGAAATCCAGGGCATGTCGCCCGACCGGGTGGCGAGCCGCGGCATCTCGCGCACCTACCAGAACATTCGGCTCTTCTCCAACGTGACTGTGCTGGAGAATGTGCTGGTGGGGATGCACCGCCACCTCAACACCGGCTGGTTTGGCGCTGTCTTCAAACCACCGAGGGTGCGCCGGGAAGAGAAAGAGGCGGAGCAGGAGGCGCTGGAGATTCTCAAGTTTGTCGACCTGGACAAGAAGGCCGACTTCGTCGCCAAGAACCTGCCCTACGGTGAACAACGCCGGTTGGAGATCGCCCGTGCGCTGGCTGGCCGGCCGCGTGTGGTGCTGCTCGACGAGCCGACGGCGGGCATGAACCCCAAGGAGACCGAGGACACGACGACGCTGATCCGCCGCCTGCGCGACGAGCGCAAGCTCACGATTCTGCTCATCGAACACGACATGAAGGTCGTGATGAATGTCTCCAACCAGATCACGGTGCTCGACTTTGGCCGCAAGATCGCCGAGGGCGACGCCCTGGCCATCCGCAGCAACCCGGAAGTAATCGAGGCGTATCTGGGCCGCGGCGCTGCCACCGGCTCCGGCTATGGGTTGCGCGAAGCAGTGGAAGGGAATTGACGATGGCGACCCTGGATATCAAGAACCTGCATGTGTACTACGGCCATATCCACGCGCTCAAGGGCATCGACCTGCACGTGGAGGAGGGCGAAATCGTTACGTTGATCGGCAGCAACGGCGCGGGCAAGACCACGACGCTGCGCGCCATCAGCGGGCTGCTCAGGACGCCGGAGGACACGTCCATCAGCCACGATGGCAGCGAGTTGACGCAGATTCGCGCCGATCAGATCGTGGCGCGGGGGGTGGTGCACGTACCGGAAGGCCGTCGCGTCTTCTCGCGCATGAGCGTGCAAGAGAACCTGACTATGGGCGCGTACACGCGCAAGAATCAGCAGATGGTCAAGGATGACCTGGACTATGTGCTGAAGCTCTTTCCCCGCCTTCAGGAACGGCGGGCGCAAAAGGCGGGCACGCTCTCCGGCGGCGAGCAGCAGATGCTGGCCATCGGCCGCGCGCTGATGAGCAGCCCCAAGGTGCTGCTGCTGGACGAGCCGTCCATGGGGCTGGCGCCGGTGCTGGTGGAGACGATCTTCGACTCTATCGAGCAGCTCAACCGCACCCGGGGCATCACCATCCTGCTGGTGGAACAGAACGCGCAGATGGCGCTGCAAGTCGCCAACCGCGCGTATGTGCTCGAAACCGGGCGCATCACCATGAGCGGCGACGCCAAGGCGATGCTGAGCGACCCGAAGGTGATCGCAGCGTATCTTGGTTTGTAAACAGCAGAGATTGGAGACTGGAGATTAGAGATTAGGAGATTGAGAGATTAAGCGATTGGTACTTGCCACCCAATCTCCTAATCTCCTAATCCCCCAATCTCCTAATCTCCAGTCTCCAATCTCCAGTCTCCAATCTCCACTCACCATGTCCCTACCATCCACCACCCAAATCGTCATCATCGGCGGCGGCGTCATGGGCGCCAGCACGGCCTATCACCTGGCCAAACGGGGCTGCACCGATGTCGTCCTGCTGGAAAAGCAGGAGTTTTTCGGCATGGGCGCCACCGGCAAATGCGCCGGCGGCATCCGCTATCAGTTTTCCACCGCGGTCAATATCCAGCTTTCGCTGCTGAGCCTGCCCATGCTCGACCGTTTCGAGGAGGAACTGGGACAGGCCATCGGCATCCGCCGCGACGGCTACCTCTTTCTGCTCACCAACGAGCGCGATGTGGCCGCCTTCCGCCAGAATGTCGCGCTGCAGCACAGCCTGGGCGTGCAGACCGAGTGGCTCGACGGCGACGAAGTGCGCCGCCGCGTGCCGCTGCTGGCCGCCGACGATGTGCTCGCCGGCGCGTTCCACGACAAGGACGGTCTGGCCGATCCCAACAGCGTGGTCATGGGCTACGTGGGTGGGGCGCGACGGCTGGGCGCCAGAGCGTTCACCGGCGTGACCGTCACCGGCATCACGACGGAGCACGGGCGCATCACGGGTGTCATCACCGACCAGGGGCGCATCGCCTGCCAGGCCGTGGTGAACGCTGCAGGACCGTGGGCGGGCGTCGTGTCGGACCTGGCGGGCGTGCCGCTGCCGATCACACCGCTGCGCCGCCAGATTCTGACCACCACCGCCATTCCGCACCTACCGCCCGATTTCCCATTTGTGCTTGATTTTGCCCAGAGTCTCTACTTTCATCGCGAGGGCGACGGTCTGCTCACCGGCCAGTCGAACCCGCACGAGACGCCCGGCTTCGACGAAAGCGTCGACCGGGACTGGGAGATGGAGCACATGGAGGCGGCGATCAAGCGGCTGCCGCTGCTGGAGCGGGCGGGGCGAGCATCCCACTGGGCCGGCCTCTACGAGGTGACGCCCGACGCGCACCCGGTGATCGGCGCGGCGCCGCAAGTGGAGGGCTACTACGTGGTCGCCGGCTTTTCCGGCCACGGCTTCATGCACGGCCCCGGCGCCGGCCTGTTGATGAGCGAGATCATCCTCGACGGCCGCGCCACGACGCTGGACATCTCCAGCCTGGACTACAACCGCTTCGCCGAGGGTCGGCTGATCCGCGAGTACAACGTGGTCTGAATAGACCGCGGATTTGGCGGATTAGGCGGATTCTCGCGGATTTCTTTTTGGTTTTATCCGCGTAAATCCGCCCCATCCGTCAAATCCGCGGTCTATTCCTGTCTCGCCTGGGAGAAGAATCTTGCCGTGAACCGCTTCCTGCTCATCTCGATCGGTGCAGTGCTCGGCGCCAATGCCCGCTACCTGGTGGGGCTGTGGGCGGCGGGGCGCTTCGGGGCGGATTTCGCCTACGGCACGCTGATCGTCAATGTCACCGGCAGCTTTGCCCTCGGCTTGCTGGTCGGGTTATTGGCCGGGCGCGTGTCCCTGCCCGAAGAACTGCGCTTTTTGCTGGGGATCGGCTTTCTTGGCGCGTTCACCACCTTTTCCACATTCTCGGTCGAGACGATGAACATGCTGCGCGAGGAAAGCGCCTGGTACGCGCTGCTCAATGTGCTGGCCAACAATGTGGGCGGCATTATGGCCGCGTTTCTCGGCCTGTTCCTGGCGCGCCTTCTGGGCTAGAGAGGAGATCGATGCAGATTCAAGGCAAGGCGACCCGCATCACCATCTACATCGGTGAAAGTGACCGCTGGCGCGGCAAACCGCTCTACATGGCGCTGCTCGAGCATCTGCGCCGCGGGGGTGCGGCGGGCGCAACGGTGCTGCGCGGCAGCGCCGGCTTTGGCGCGCACAGCCGCATCCACAGCACGTCGCTCGTCGACCTTTCGGCGGACCTGCCGATCCGGATCGAGTGGATCGACCAACCGGAGGTCATCGACCGGCTGCTGCCCGAGGTGCATGCGCTGGTCACCGAGGGGCTGATCACCCGAGAGGAGATTACCGTGCTCCGTTACGCCGCCGGGCGCCCCGCCGACCCCCTCGGCCAACCCGTGCGTGCGATCATGCGCGATGGCGTCACGGTCGTGCAGCCTGACACGCCTGGCGACGAGGTGACGGCGCTGCTGCTCCGCCGCGGCCACCGGGCGCTGCCCGTGGTGGACGACGCCGGCCGGTTGGTGGGCATCATCACCGACGGCGACCTGCTGCGCCGGGCCGATCTGCCGGCGCGCCTCGGCCTGCAAGGGGAACTGACCGCAGCCGAACGCGCCGGCCAGACTGCACATCTGCACGAACTGCGCGCCGAT
Source organism: Caldilineaceae bacterium (assembly GCA_026645635.1). Taxonomy (GTDB): domain Bacteria; phylum Chloroflexota; class Anaerolineae; order Caldilineales; family Caldilineaceae; genus Fredericiella. Next base: position 1,774 of record JAPKMV010000021.1, on the reverse strand, counting down.
CAGATCATGACTGCGCCGGTGGTGAGCGTCGGTATGGAAGAGAGCGCCCGCAAAGCCGCGGAGATCATGGTGAAACGCCGGCTCAAACGGCTGCCGGTGGTGGATGCCGAGGGGAAGTTGGTGGGGCTGGTCAGCCGGCTGGACGTGCTGCGCACCGTAGAGTTCCCCGCGGGGGCGCAGGAGGTGCAGTCCGCGCCTCCCCGCGCCGGCGCGTCGATCGCCGATCTGCTGGAGCCGGACCCGCCCACGGTCGCGCCGGAAGCCTCGCTGGAGGAAGTCATGGCTGCATTGGAACGGCGTCAGCAGCGCCGCGTGCTGGTGGTGGATGGGCGGCGCCGGGTGCTGGGCATCATCACCGACGGCGATCTCCTGCGCCGGGTGCGCCGCGCCCAAAGCCCTGGCTTCTTGCAACGGCTGCGCAGCCTGGTCACCGGCGAGCCGGCAGGGGACGCCGCTCAGCCGGACGCCAGCCAAACCGCCGCCGACCTGATGACGACGCCGGTGGTCACCGTGCGCGTCGAGTCCACGCTGCAGGAAGCGCTGCACTTGATGCTGGAAAACCAGATCAAGCGGCTGCCGGTGGTGGATGGCGAGGGGCGCCTGGTGGGGCTGCTGGGACGAGGGAGTTTGTTGAGCGGGCTGCTGGCGGGCGACCAATGATTGAGGTGAATTGATCTGAGCAGACCACCAAGGTCGCGCTGCGCCAGTTGGATCGGTGGGCGTTGGGGCTATCCCCGCGCTCGGTGCGCGACCTTGTCGCCGGCTGGCTGCCGGCTGGCTCGTCCTGGCGGATCCGGCGCGTAAGTCATGGCGCTATTATTTATCGGCGGAATATCGGCACTTTATCGGCGAAATAACGGCAGAGTGAAGATGTCGGAGGCGGACATCCTGCCGAATCACTCTCGCTATGCTCGATTCTGTTGGATCGCCCTCGTTCTCTCTTCCTCTCAATGGTATAATGCGCACCATGAGCGACTTCGTCCAGCATCCGCACGACAAGCTCTTTCGCACCGTCTTTTCCGATGTCGCAGAGGCGGCGCTTTTCCTGCGCGAACATCTGCCGGCTGCCATCGCTGAACGGGTGGAGTGGTCTGCGCTGGCGCTGGTGGAGACGAGCTTTGTCGATGACGCGCTGCGTGAGAGCGAGTCCGACCTGCTCTACACGGTGCAGTTCAGGGAGACGGGCGTGCGCGCCTTCCTCTATCTGCTCTTCGAGCATCAGTCGCAGCCCGACCCGTGGATGCGCTTTCGGCTGCTCAAGTACATGTGTCGCATCTGGGACGAGTCGTTCAAGCAGGATCCTGACCAGAAGGAACTGCCGCCGATCCTGCCGGTGGTCTTCTATCAAGGTGCAAGCGAGTGGCGTCATTCGACCGAATTTGCCGACCTCTTCCCCGCAGGGGAACGGACGCAGAGCTTTCTGCCCCGTTTTGCGCACCATCTCATCGACCAATCGGGGCTGGCGCCGGAGGCGGTGCGGGCGCAGATGCAGGAGGCGCTGCGGCTGGCGGCGCCGCTGATGGCGCAGTTGACGCACACCGGCGGCATCGACTACGTTGCCGTCTTTGTGCTCTATCTGGCGGCAACGCAGGAACGCAGGGTTGTGAATGAGTTTGCAGCGCAGGTGCGGCAATACGCACCGGGAACAGGAGGCGATATGTTGACCTATGCAGAGGAATTGCGGCACGAAGGCAAGATCGAGGGCAAGATCGAAGGCAAGATCGAGGGCAAGATCGAGGGCAAGATCGAAGGCAAGATCGAGGGCACAGTCCAG
>JAPKMV010000219.1 GCA_026645635.1 Caldilineaceae bacterium | reverse complement strand
CGCAGAGTCGCAGAGACGGAGAGGTTCGCAGAGGAGAAACAGAGGAGTTCTCTCCACGCGTATTCTCTGCGTTCCTCTGCATCTCTGCGCCTCCGCGTTGAAGTGGGGTAGCTTTACAAACAATCTCTCAGCGGAAGCGCCGCGCCAGCTCCGCTTCCACTTCCTCCCAGCGCAGCCCGCGCAGGCTGAGCAGCACCAACGCATGGTAGACCCAGTCCGCCATCTCGTAGATCACGCGGTCGTCACCCTCGCCTTTGGCGGCAATGATCACTTCGATCGCTTCTTCGCCCAGTTTCTTGAGCACCTCGTTCTCGCCCTTCTCGAAGAGGTGCGCCGTGTAGGAGCCGGCAGGCGGATTGACCTTGCGCTCTTCGATCACGGCAAACAGTGTATCAATTGTTGACATAAGATGATTTCCCTGTGCTTCGATAAAAACAAGAGATGGCGCCGGTGTGACAGGCCGGGCCAGCCGGCTCGACCAGCACCAGCAGTGTGTCGCCGTCGCAGTCAACGCACAGTTCGACGACGCGCTGTACGTTGCCGCTGGTGGCGCCCTTATGCCAGAATTCCTGGCGCCTGCGGCTCCAGAAGACGGTCTCGCCCGTTGCCACCGTGCGGCGCAGACTCTCGGCGTTCATCCACGCCAACATGAGCACCTGGCCGGTGGCGGCGTCCTGGACGATGGCGGGGATGAGGCCGGCGGCGTCGTAGCGGATGAGAGCCTGGAACTCATCAATTGTGAATTGTGAATTGTGGATTGTGAATTGTGAAGTCGCGCTGTCACTCATCGCCTATCCCCTCTCACGCCACCGGCATGCGCACGGCAACGCCTGCGGCTGCCAGGTGCGCTTTGACCTGCATGATGCTCAGTTCGCGGAAGTGGAAGAGGCTGGCAGCAAGCGCGGCCGCCGCGCCGCCAGCGGTGAGGGCCTGGGCGAAATGTTCCGGGCGACCGGCGCCGCCGCTGGCAATCACGGGGATGTGCACCGCGTCGCTGATCGCGCGCGTCAGGTCGATGTCGTAGCCTTCTTTGGTGCCGTCGCCGTCCATCGAGGTGAGCAGAATCTCGCCGGCGCCGCGGCGCTCGACTTCACGCGCCCAGGCCACTGCATCCAGCCCGGTGTTGGTGCGTCCGCCGCTCACGTAGACATCCCAGCCCGGGCCGGCTGTCTCCGCCTGTGCGCCCTGCCGCCGCCGTGCATCGATCGCCACGACGATGCACTGGCTGCCAAAACGGGTCGCCGCCTCGGTGATCACCGCCGGGTTGTGCACCGCCGCGCTGTTGATGCTCACCTTGTCGGCGCCGGCCAGCAAGATGGCGCGCATATCATCCACGGTGCGGATGCCGCCGCCCACGGTGAACGGGATGAAGACCGTATCCGCCACCCGCCGCACCATGTCGATGACGATGGCGCGCGCCTCATGGGTGGCGGTGATGTCGAGAAAGACCAGCTCATCGGCGCCCTCGCGGTCGTACACCTGCGCCTGCGCCACCGGGTCGCCTGCGTCGATCAAGTCGACAAAGTTGACGCCCTTGACCACACGGCCGTCCTTCACGTCCAGACAGGGTATCACCCGTTTCGCCAACATCAGTGTCTCCGGGTCAGCAATGCAGTTAAAAGGACACAGAGTTCACAGAGGAGTCACAGAGAACGCAGAGAGAGGGCAAGGCGCAGACCTCTGCTATCTCTCCGCGTTCTCTGTGACTCCTCCGTGAACTCCGTGTACTATCTCGCACTCAAAAAGGCCATTGCGGCGTCGAGCGCGGGCAGTTGCTCGGGCGAGGTCTCGGTGAGCAGTTCCCACGCTTCGCGTTGATCGACCCAGCGCGCTTCACCGTGGTTGTCGTTGCCAAGACGCAGTTCGCCAGGTTCGATCGCCGCCAAGAAGTAGATGATCGTCCGCTCCATCTCATAGCCGCGCACCTGGGCCACATAGTGCAGTTCCGCACGACACGTCTCATGCACCTGGGCGATGCGCAACCCGGTCTCTTCGTCGAACTCGCGCCGCGCACAGGCCAGATCGCTCTCGCCTTTGCAGACGCCGCCGCGGGGAAACTGCCACTGCTCGAAGAAAAGGTTGTAGAGCAGCAAAAACTGCGGCCCGGCTGCGGTCATGCGGTAGGGCACCAGGCCGGCGCTGCGTCGCGTCAACGGACCGCCGGCCAGCCGGATGGCTTCGCTCAGGAGCAACTGGCCGGTGTAGACTGCCTGGCCGACGATCACACCCTCGACGTTGTAGTGTTCGTGCGCCTTGAGCACTTCGATGTCGCTCAGCCCGGCAACGCCGCCGCTGGCGATTACCTTGAGGCCGGTGACATCGCCAAAACGCACCGTGGCGCCGACGTTGACGCCGCTCAACATGCCGTCGCGGCTGATGTCGGTGTAGACCACCCGCTCAACGCCAAGGGCGGCCATGCGGTGGCCCAGCTCCACGGCATCGACGGTGCTGGTTTCCTGCCAGCCGTGGGTGGCGACCTTGCCCTCGCGCGCGTCGATGCCAATGACGATGCGGTCGGCGCCCCAGCGGCGCAGCGCCTCGGTGACTATCGTCGGGTCCGCCACGGCCACCGTGCCCAGGACGACGCGGTCGGCGCCTAGCTCCAGCGCAAGTTGGATATCCTCCAACGTGCGCAACCCGCCGCCGAACTGGATCGGCACGCTCACCGCAGCGCGAATCTCGCGCAGCCGCTGCAAGTTGATCGGCAGCTCTCGCCGCAGTTCTTCCGCGGGCGTCTCCGGGCTGGCCATGCCCGGATGCTGGATCAGGATGTTGGGCGAGCGGTGGAGTGCGTTCAACTGATTCTGCGTTGCGCCCAGCGCGCCGTCGAGATTGACCACGTGCAGCCACTGCGCGCCTTGGGTGACCCAATAGCGCGCCATCGCCGCAGGGTCGTCGCCGAAGACGGTTTCCGCGTTGGGATCGCCCTGGCGCAGCCGCACGCAGCGCCCGCGGCGCAGGTCGATTGCCGGATAGATAATCATTGCTCTGTACACCTCATGCACGACACTCTATCACAGCGCGGCGCGGCGCAACGTAACTATGCATCCCCGTTTCCCTGAGAAACGGTTTGTAAAGATCCCTCTGACGCAGAGACGCGGGGGCGCAAAGGTTCGCAGAGAAAAACTCGGGGCGCTGCTGTGGCTGTTTCTCTGCGTTTCTTTGCATCCCTGCGTCTCCGCGTTGAAGTGGGTGGCTTTGCAAACAGACTCGGCAGTTCGGTTATGGTGTGGGCGGGGTCGCCGCCGGGATTGCCGGGGCGTCGAGAGCCATGCCGGCGACCATGCGCATGAAGTTGGCGAGGATGCGCAAGCCGACAGTGTGGCTTTTTTCCGGGTGCGGCTGGATGCCCCAGGCGTTGCGGTAGCGCACGATGCTGGGGTAGTCGATGCCGTAGTCGGTGGCGGCCAGCACTGCGGTCGGGTCGGCGGCGTCACAGTAGTAGCTGTGGGCGAAATAGGCGTAGGCGCCATCGGGCACGGTTGCGAGGAGTGGGTCGGCGCGGCGGATGTGGAGCTGATTCCAGCCGATCTGCGGCACGCGCAGCGCGTGGCCGGGGTGCGCCGGGTCGGGCATCTGGTCGGGAAAGCGCCGCACCGCGCCGGGGATCAGGTGCAGCCCTTCGTGTTCGCCCATCTCTTCGCTGGCGTCGAAGAGCAACTGCATGCCGACGCAGATGCCGAGCAGCGGCAGCCCGGCCTCCACGGCGTCGAGCAGCGGCCGTTCCAGATGCTGGCGGCGCAGGTTGTCGACGCTGTCGCCGAACGCACCCTGGCCGGGCAGCACCACCGCGCGCCAGCGCAGCAAATCGGTGGGGCGGTCGACAATATCCACCGGAATGCCCAACGGCGCGGCCACCGTCTCGAAGGCTTTGTAGACGCTGCGCAGATTGCCCACGCCGTAGTCCAGGATTGCGATCATCGTCGTCTGCTGCCGTTTTCTGCGCTACTTGACTGCCAGCGCAAAGTTGCGCACAAACGGGGGAGGAAAGCGCTTCTGCGCGATGCTGGTGGTCAACTCGCGGATCACCATTTCCGCGTGTTCAGCTTCGACGGGCGACACTGCGCCCGCAGCGACTGCACGGTCGAAGCGGGTTTCATCGTGCACCGTCACGCGGCCATTCTCCGTAAGCCAGATGCCCAGGAGCAAGTCCAACATGCTGAAGCCCCGGCCATGATGGGGCAGCGTCATTCCCACGTGCACATAGATGCCCAGCGCCGCGCCCTGGGGGTCGAAATACTTCTCCACCAGGCGGTTGCCCTCCGGCCCCCAGAAACGGCACCAGACATATTGCGGCGCCGCGATCACCGTCTGCCCGATCTTCTGCATGGCTGAAGTGGCGCTCCAGGTGGCGCGCTCGACGAGCATGTCGCTGAACCATTCAGCCCGGTAATCGCGCAGCAGGCTGTTGCGCTGCCACTCACCGCTGGAGATGACGTTCAGGTTGGAAGACATCAATACTTGCGCACCACCGAACGGTAGGCCAGCGGCTCGCGATATTGGATCAACTGGCGGTCTTCGCGCACCTTGCGCACCTCGTCCAGGTCGATGGTGGCCACGGCGTAGCCCTCGATGGCCTCATCGAGCACGGTGTAGACTTCGGCGGAGGGGCCGACCAGCAGGCTGTCGCCGGTGAAGCGCAGCGTCGGCTCCTCACCGACGCGATTGGCCGCCGCCACAAAGATCGAATTCTCGCACGCCCGGCTGATCAAATGCGCGCGCCACGATTCGGCGTAGCGCTGATCCCAGTTGGCGCTGATCGTCACGAGTTCGGCGCCGTCGAGGGTCAGGCTGCGCGCCGCCTCGGGGAAGGCCAGGTCCGCGCCGATCAACATGCCGAAGCGGCCCCATTCGGCCTCAACCGTGGTGAAGCGAAAGCCGTTGCGATAGACCTGGCGCTCCTCGCCCAGCAGATGCACCTTGCGATAGTCGCCCACCAGGTCGCCTTCCGGCCCGACGCACACGACGCCGTTGTAGAGGATGCTCTCGACCCGCTCCTTGATCACCATGCCGAAGACGACGTGGACGCCGAAGTCGTTGGCGCGCTTGGCCAGGTAGTTGGTGGCGTGGCCCGGCGCCCGTTCGGCCAGATCGGTCGCGCGCAGTCCCAACTCGGCGCCGGTGTAACTCAATTCGGGGAAGACGATCAGGTCGGTCTTCTGTTCACTGCAGATCTTCTCGACAAAATCGCCCATCTTGCGCAGATTCGCTTCTGGGTTGGCCAGGGCGGGCGCCATTTGCACCAGGGCAATGGTAACTTCACGCGGCATGAATTGCTCCTCGGTTATGCAGTCCGGTCATTGGTTACAGCCAGCTTCATTATAGAACAAATGTGCGTATTTTGCACAATAGAATGATTGCCAGTCGTACACTATAGCATAGGCGCGGCAATTCACCATTTTGACCGCAGTTGCGGTAGAATAGCGAACGCATTTTGGGCAATACGGTTTATAGTGTATGGGGAGATCGATGCAACAATTTACACATTGGCTGCGCAAGGCATGGCTGGTTCTGCTGGTCGCGGCCATCGTCATTCTGCTGGATCAATGGACGAAGAATCTGATCCGCGCCAACCTGGAGAAGTTCGAGGTGATGCGCTTCTGGGATGCGCTGGGCGACTACTTCGTCTTCGAGCATGTGGATAACTACGGCGCCGCCTTTGGCATCTTCCAGGGCCAGGGCAACTTCTTCATCGTCGTTGCCGCCGTCGTGGCCATCGGCATCCTGGTCTACGCCCGTTATCTGCCCACCGACGCCTGGATCGTGCGCGTGCTGCTCGGTCTGCAACTGGGCGGTGCGCTGGGCAACGTCATCGACCGCATCAACCAGGGCTACGTGACCGACTTCGTGAAGATGGGCATCCCCGGCGTCTACTACTGGCCCAACTACAACATTGCCGATGCGGCCATCGTCACCGGCGTGATTGGTCTGGGCATCTACATCGTGGTCGAGGATATGCGCAATCAGCGGCGGGCGAAGGAACATGCCCTGGCCGCCGCGCCCGAGAGCAGTCCGGTTGAGTAGCCATCTCCCTGCGCCGCTGCTCCTCACCGTTGACGCCGCCGACACCGGCGAACGGCTTGACCGCTGGCTGGCGGCGGCGCTCACCGACCGCAGCCGCAGCGAGCTGCAGCGTTGGATCAAAGAGGGGCTGGTGACGGTGGACGGTGCGCCGGCCAAGGCCAGCCTCAAGCTGGAAGCCGGCCAGGTCGTCGCCGCGCAG